>DAHVFB010000032.1 GCA_027317185.1 Deltaproteobacteria bacterium | reverse complement strand
CCGCAAACGAGTAGAGGCCGTGAGTGACCGAGGCTCGGCACCCTGGCGATGGTGCCGGTTTTGACAGCCGACATTTACAGGCGTAAGCTTTAAGTTCCGTCGAAAACAAAGCTGTGGCGACTATTTCCACCAATGTGAAGCGATTTAGCCACATGGAGTCATTGGCAGGGTTTCGCCAAGTTTCCGCGGTGTTTGGCGAAAGTTATCCAGTTCGTGACCGCGAGTTCGAGTTTCCCCACGATGAAATACATAGGCTCAAGTCAAGCGGTCTGCTCGCACATGCGATACCAGAGGAGTATGGAGGTATCGGGGGCTCGTTTTTCGACATAATAGAATCCATCCGCACACTGGCTGAAGGCAATCCTTCGATAGCGCAGGTTTACGGCGTACACGCGATAATTCTTCATCATGCCGCTTTCTGGCAGCATCACGAGGATCTCAAGCGTCAGATCTTTCGCCAAGTCATCGAACGCAACGCCTTCATCGCCAACGCGTCCTCGGAAAAGAACTCCAAGAACGTTGCCGCCTATGAGGTAACGTTTCAGAAGGCGCCTGACGGCGGCCTCTTAATAAACGGGAAGAAATTTTTTTCGACCGGCTCACTGGCGGCAGACCTGTTTTTCGTTCCGGGCATCCTGGACGATCACATGGCCGTGGCCTTCGTGCCGAGCGATTCGAAGGGTTTGGTGGTTCATGATGACTGGCGTGCGATGGGCCAGCGGGGCACCGGCAGCGGCACCACCGAGTTCAAAAACGTTCATATCCGTCCTGAACTGGTAATTGACAAGTTTTACGACCTGCGGAACCCCGACGCGACCGATTTATTTGCGCCTATGTTTCAGACCAGTTTCGGCATTATCGTTCTTGGCGCCGCGCGCGGAGCTCTCAAATGGGCAACTCAGTACGTCCGGACCAGGGCGCGTCCGTGGGTCTTGGGTGGGGCGACTTCGGCCGTCGAGGATCTCTACAACCTGCAGTCGTTCGGAAAAATGGAGGCCCGGCTGTCGGCCGCTGAATGCCTTTCACGCGATGCCGCGCGCTTCGTTGAGGAAGTGATAGGGGCCCGGCGGACATGCGGCAACGCAGAGCTCGCCCGCTTGCGCGGCGAGGCGATGGTGCGCGTGGCCAAAGCCAAGGTGGTGTCGACCGAGGCTTCGCTTTACGTGTGCAACGAGATGTTCAAAGCCTGTGGGACACGGGCCGCGCTGGCCGCCGAACAAGCGGACCGATTCCTGCGTGACGTGAGGACACTTACTTTGCACGACCCGGTCGAGTACAAAGCCAAAATAGTCGGTGAATATCTGCTTCTGGACCAGGTGCCGACGCCGGGATTCTTCAATTGACCGGCGCGCCGACAATTCTGGGAGCGGGACCGGCTGTGCGCCTCGTCGCGGCATTGAGCCTTCGACTTGGCGAGCATTAACGATGGCGAGGCTGGCAAATAAGGTGGCGTTGATAACCGGCACCTCCCAGGGTATCGGACAGACCGCAGCGGTGCTGTTCGCCAAGGAAGGAGCGCGGGTGATTGGCTGCGCTCGCACCGCGGAGGGACTGCGGGAAACGCAGAGAATGATCGAGGCCGCCGGTGGTGATGCGGCGTATCAAGTGACCGATCTGAGCGATGAGGACCAAACCAAGGCGCTAATTAAGTTCGCGATTGACCGGTTCGGCAGAATCGACGTGCTGTACAACAACGCGGCCACCTCGCGCTTCGGCGGTATCCTGACGCTCTCGACCGACGATTGGCATCACACCCTGCGCAACGAACTTGACCCGGTGTATTATACGGTCAAGCATGCCGCTCCTTTCATGAAGGAGGCTGGCGGCGGAGTGATAATCAACACGTCGTCGTTCGTGGGCGTGTCGGGTAAGTCGCTTGGCGGTTGGGTAAGATTTCTCGCTCACAGCGCGGCGACCGGCGCGGTCGTCGCGATTACCCGCTGTCTGGCCGACGAACTCGCGCCGTATAATATCCGGGTCAACGTGATTACAATCGGCGGCGTTGACAACACCGCATGGGCGGCGCAGGGGAACGAGTTTGTCCAGGAACATCGAGCGCGCATCGTGGCCAATCAGATGGTTAAACGGACCGGGCAAAATATAGACATCGCCCAGTGCGCGGTTTATCTGGCCAGCGACGAGTCGAGCTTCGTCACGGGTCAGAATTTTGTCGTCGACGGCGGTCTAACGGCGGGCTGAACCCTTCGTGGAGGACAATCCCATGGCGATCGATAGCAACCCGGTCGGCTCCCGTTCGCTGCCCGACGATTGCCTCCTCGACCCGCGGATCTACACCGACCCGGCAATTTTCGAACTCGAACTCGACCATATATTCAGCCGTGGCTGGCTGTGGCTGGGGGTGATCTGCGAGGCGCAATCGCCCGGGCAGTTCTTTCG
The DNA here is from genome assembly GCA_027317185.1 of Deltaproteobacteria bacterium. Classification (GTDB taxonomy): domain Bacteria; phylum Desulfobacterota; class Binatia; order Binatales; family Binataceae; genus JAJPIG01. Next base: position 30,595 of record DAHVFB010000032.1, on the reverse strand, counting down.
TAACGAAATCGGTGGCGTACCGGTGATCGTCTGCCGGGCCGAAGATGGAAAGCTGCGCGGCTTTGTAGACGCCTGCGGGATTTGCGGCGAAAGCATCGCGCATATGCAATGGGGTAACGGGCGATTATTACAGTGCGCCGAGTCCCATGCCGTATACGATTTGACCGGCACAGCCGTTGAGGGCGCTGGGGGCTCGCTCGAGCCGATAAGGGTGGAAAACTACCTTGGCTTCCTGTTTGCCGCCCTCAAACCGACCGCGTCGCTGCGTGACTACTTGGGCGTGCAAGCAGACTGGTGGGAACGGCTCACTGTAATACGCACTGACATAGAATGGGAGCTGGTAACCGCCTGGATGACGCCGAGCGATACAAACTGGAAGGAGTTCATGCAGCCTGGCGACGGCTATCACGTACAGTCGCTGCACAAGATCTTTTGCAAGTACATGACGCCCAAAGCCGGGTTTTACGATGTCCTCCAGCATGTATCCCCGCGTTATGGCCATATAATCTTTCCATATCCGCCGCCGAATTATGAATATTTCCGGGCGAATTTGTGGGGCGGCGTGCATAGTCCTGAAGAGATCAACTTGCCGACCGTCGCCCGGAATCCAAAAGGATGGGGGGGTTGGGTCGGAGACACGTTCCCAAATGTCATCTACGCGGTGCGAAATGAATGGCTGCTGTGGCTGCAGTTGGTCATGCCGCGTGCAGTCGATCGGACAATGGTCTACAACAAGGTTTACTGTCGGCGCGGTCTGAGCGATTGGCAAAAACGGCTAATCCAGAGAGAAGAGGATATCTGGACCTATCCGATGGGCCTCAACGGTGAGGATGACTGGGCGAATTTCGAACGCCAACATACTTCTCTCCGCGGTGAAACCTTGCAGCGCCTGGTCATAGCCCGATACTACGGCGAGGATCCAAATGCCGCCGAAATCCGCGTCGCGCAGGACGCCGAGGCCGGTTACCGGGCTTATTTTCGCCGCTGGCGCCGCTGCCTGGAACAGGAAGAATAGCGTCGCCGCCCGCCACCCGATGACGAGAGCGAGGAAATCCGAGTAATGGACGTGCGGCGCTATCGAAAGCTGCTCGAAACAACTCCGCAGAGCGCCGAAAGCACGCGCAGGCATTCGCTGGACGATCGGCTTCAATTGCGCTCGGTCGAGGTGATCGCGGAACTGCGCGCAAAATTTCAGAACGCCTGGGTCTTTGTATGCGAGGGCAGCACCCTTGAACGTCCCGGGCGTTATCTGACCGACACGATCGCTGACCGTCTGGTCTTCGTGTGCCGGGACACCCGCGGTGGACTGCGCGGTTTCTTCAACGCCTGCCCGCATCTCGGGCTCCCAGTTCTGACGAATCGCACCGGCCTCGAGAAGGCGTTCGTCTGCTCCTATCATGGCTGGCGTTTCTCGCCCGAGGGGCGGTTGACTGCGATGCCGCTACCCGAGGGGTACGAGGCGGTCGGTCTGAGGAGGGAGGATTTTCCTCTACAGCCGATCCAGACGGCCCAGTTGGGCGGATTAGTCTTTGGATGCGTGAACCCGGGGATGGATCTGCGTCAGTCGCTGGGCATTGCAGCGAGCTATCTCGACCAAATGTTTCCTGCCGAGCGCAACTGGGAAACCATTTTTAATTACACGCTCACGGTCGATTGCAGTTTTGAGCAATGGATGCGCGAGAGCGCGGATTGCTGGGCTGGAGAGACTGGCGCGTCAGGCATCGTGGACCGTTCGGGCCCGCGATGGAAAGCAAGTAGCGTTCAGAGAGGGCAACGCGGAGAACAGGTCGCGCTCTATAATGATCCTCCTGTCTTCGCGTCGGCCGTTATAGGTACTTTTATAGAAGACGCCAGAACCCTGCGGTGCATCCTGCATGCGCCCCCGAATCTGATCGTCGCGGCACTTGGCCCCGCAGTCATCACGATCAGGTGCGATCCGGTCGACCGTACCTGCACGCTGCTTAGAATCAACGGTTATGGACTTACCGGCGAAAACGAGCAAATGAGACGAGCGCGCAAGCTTGCGCTTGCCGACTGGTGGGGGCCGCTTTCACCCTTTTTCGCGTTGAGCCATACCCGGTTCGCGAGCGGAGGGAAACTGTGATGGCGACTGACCGTGACGAAATCCTGCGGCTTCTCGATGCATCAATCAGGTTGCTGGACGACGAGCGTTATGATCAATGGCTCGAACTTTTCGCTCCCGATGCTACCTACCTGATCGTTTGCAAGGACGGCGTTACCGAGCTCGGCAGTCACATGGTAGATACCGATCGGCAGGGGATTGCCGCGCGAATCGAACTGCTGAAGGATCCGAGCCGGGTGAGAGTCAACACCGCGGTCTCTCACTTGGTGTCCTGGGGCCCAATAGACTTCGTTGATAAGGATACGGCTCTGATTGCCTCGCGATTTGCCCTGTTCGAAACCCGTAATACGGATGGCGTCACCAAGCTCGGCTATGTTGGACATTATGAAGATCGCCTGATGCGGGTAAACGGGACGTGGCGGTTTGCCAGCAGAAAAGCAGTGCTCGATACCATGAACTTCCGCGCCCTGCTCGCGCCCATATGAATATCGCGCTTGCGGCGCAGAAATGGATGAAGCTGACGGGGTCGCGCCACCGGCCAGGGGGGTAACGTCCTTCCGAATCAGATTCGCCGTGCTCGCCCGATGTTCAGCAGGGCTCGAAGGCATCCGCTCCAAACTCTTGACAATATCTCCGCCGGGGAAGAGAAACGGTTATTCATGCGCATTGACGGATAACCGCACAAGAGGCAGCGATGACCGAAGCTGAAGCGCTGTGGACGGAAATCGAGCGGATCCGATCGAGTATTACGAGGAGGTGAAAGCGGTCGCGCAGAAATTTTGGCAAAACCACCGATCAGGGCAGGTACCTCGAGATCTGGAAGGCGCGTAATTCCCCCCGCCAATTTCTCCGAATAGCCGCCCATGGTGGGCCGTTTTTTGCTTCGCTTGGGTGAGACTGATTGCCCCATGGATACCTCCTATAGAGTGTCCATGTGCGCTCAATCCGCGCCTCAAATCCAGTGCCGAAAATATCATCCGAATGAAAACTGGAGTGAGCATAGGCGTGGCAACGTGATCGTTATGCCGGACCTCCCTGAGCCGCTCGTCGGATCAGTTTGCCGGGAATACCTGGTCCTTGTGATCGTGGTTGGCGAGACGCACCTGCGCCGAACCCTGAAGCTTTATGGTTTGTCCCACAACACTTCCTTGATCTTTGCGCCGGCCTCGTGCTCCCGCAGCACTCCCATAATCTGCTCCTCGCTGAAGCCCTCACCTTCATCGTCCGTCTTCTTTCTGGCGACGAACACTACCCCATTTCGACTGAGTGTTCGGAGAGCAGACCATGAGATTCACGGACAGGGACTAAAATTGCCGGGTTTTGACCGCCCGATTCCCCGGCTTAATGTTACGGCCGTGCGGGGGTTAGATAAGAATGGGATAGGATTTCTCCCAATGCGATCCGGTTTCGAGATTAAGCAACAAAAAGCGCCCGTAGGGTGGCTGACGCGAGGTGAGCGCGGCGCATGCGTGGTCACCAACTCGTCAAGATGCCGGCGCTTCTCGCGCAAGGCCACAAAGGCAACCTGCACGCACCCAGCTCAAGCGAGCGACCGTCCGATTAGGTCAAGCATCTCGCCCCCGATAGCGTTCGACGGCAACCTTGAGATCAGGGTTATTCCGCGCCGCGGCGATGAGAATTGTCTTACGTACGATCATCGGAAGGTGTGACCTGCGTATTTCATCACGCGCTCATTCGACGATGCAAAAGCGCTGCCTGTATCTATGTTCCGCTAGCATTTCTCTCCTCGATAAGACCGGAGTCATTTAAGCTAAACTTCTTGGATCCCAGCCGGTTCAGATGTGGCACTAGCCCACCGCCGAAAAAATGGGGATTTTTGCCGTTGAAAGAAAAACATCCTCGAAGTTCCGTTGTCTCGTTGAACGCTGCAATGAGGTCGTCAATTTGACTGTTAGTCAGGTGTTCGATTGCGGGCAACACGTCTCCGAGCAAGTTTCCGGTGTTCCAATTCGGACACCCTCGCAACGCTCGTACGTAAGCAGCGAACATGCGGTCGTGTTTGATTAGGATTTTGGCGAGCTCCAAAGCGCAATTTTCCCACGTGGCGGTAAGCCCCTGGAACTTTCCGATGAATCCATAAGGGTCTCTTTCCAAGCGAACCGCGGCTATTGGCACCCCCCGTGCGAAAGCGAATCCTACTTCTTGATCGGTCCAATCACTTTCATGGAATTTGTCCGTGAGGAGCGCCACGAAACCATCCATGCTGGCGAGTGCGCTTTCGATCTCGGCTTGCCATTCCTTCGTAGGACGAATATCCACGTGAGCCACGAAACAAGACACTCCGAACGCCTCGAGACGTTCTTTCAGGGCGCCAGTTTCGTTCTTGACCTCTGACTTATGGCTGAGGAATAGACGGAAGTCTCGCTTGGTCCCCCAGATACGCTGCGCCGCCCCAGATGAAACGGTGTTCCTTCCGGAGAGCAGCAAACCTGATTATTCCCGCCAATCTCCTTCTCGCGGCATCTCCACCTCAAGAAATACCTTCGCCAGAAACTCATTTTGAACGCTTTTTATCTTGTTCAGATCTTCTCGGATTTTTTCCTCTAATTCGTTCTTTTGTTGTAGAGAGAAGGAGAACAAATGTTCTGATACCGTCATGTACAGTGCATGGCCGTATGTGCCGCCGTCCCAATTGTCGCTGCTCCATTGTTCATGAACGCGGATCCGCGAATTGACGAGTAGTTCTTGGAGTTGTCGCTGGCCCTCTCGTTCGTACACTCTGGAGAGCATCGCCACGTACCGGTCAATGTTCCTCGGAATTTCAAATTGTGATTCTTCACCGTTCATAGCCAACTCGTTCGCAAGCGTCGCACTTTCAGTTAAGCCCGATAACTCGAAAGAAATACTAACGGCCGTGGCGGATCTCCCTTGCCTGCTGGACCACGATAGGGACTCAGCCTGGACTTACCCAGTCACTTCACACGCAAATCGTCCAGAAATTCCGAAGGTACGTTGCCACTTGTCACCAGCAAATGATCGCGCGCGCGGGTGCAGGCGACATAGAGCAAGTGGCGCTCGGTGTCGTACACTTCTTGCAGATCGGCGTCATCGCCTACTGTCTCGATGCGTTCTTGCAAGGGGATTATCTCGTCGTCGCAGGCCATTACGACCACGGCGCGGAACTCGAGACCTTTGGCGAGGTGCATGGTACCAATGGAGACGTGGCCGCTCGTGGTTTCGACATGCTCATCGAGAATTTTGAATGGAAGGCCAGACTGCGTCACGGCCGCACGTGCGCGATCCAGTTGTACAGCGGATCGGACGAACACGCCGAACTCGTGCGGAAGGACGCCGTCTTTGGCCCGTTCTACGATCCATTTGCCGACCATCTCGATCTCCTCGTTTTCATTCTTGAGCGAGCAAATCGTCGGCGGCGGGCCGTTGAACACGGAGACCGTATCGCTCCGGTCCTCGCTGTTGCCATCAATGTCGGTCACGACCGTGCCGAGCAGACGGTCCGCCTGCGTTCGGATTTGGTGGGAAGTACGATAGTTAACGCGCAAGGTGCGGGAGCGCCCCCGGATGTCCACGCCGAGGGCCTTCCAGGAGAAGGGCTGCTGGAAGATGCGCTGGCCCAGATCGCCCGCGAAAAAGAGGGCGTTGGGTCTTCCCCCGCCCAAGGCGGCAAGGAAGCGGAGATGGGCGACGCTGATGTCCTGCGCTTCGTCCACGACTGCGAAGTCGAAGACCACGTTCTTGCTCTTTGCGAGCACGGCGGCGAGTGAGCTGAACAGCTCAGCGTGCGTGATCAGCTTGCGGCTTTTCAACTCGGCACGGACGCGCTGGAAGATGGACCACAACACCGCGCGTTGCGCCTCTGGAAGCCGCGTCTTTCTGCCGAGCCGCGCCACATCGCGATACGCCTCCCAGTTTTCCAACTGCCACGCATCCACCACCTGCTCCCATTCGGTGAGCAGAAAATGTACGCCAAACTTGTGGCCGCCCACGGCGCTCGAGGCCTCTTTCATCAGCTCGCGAATTATCTCGGGGCTGGCTATCGTCGCCTGCCCGACATGTGTCTTGTAGAGGCGAAGACCGATGGCGTTGAGCGAGTGAACGTCAATCCGTTCCGCGAGGCGCGGTTCACTGCCCAACAATCGCTTCAGCTTGGTCTGCAACGTATTCGCCAGCGTGTCGGAAAAGGTCGTCAGCAGGACGCGGGCGTTGGGATGCGTGCGCGCCAGATGCGCCGCACGGTGTAACGCAACTATGGTCTTACCGGTGCCCGCTGAACCGGAGACCCGCGCCGGGCCGGCGTAGTCTCGCTCCACCCATTGCCGCTGCTCCGGATGCAAGAAGACCGTCCACTTCTCCCAAGGGAAATCGAGGGCGCGCTCCAACTCCTCTACGTTCGTCATCACGCGGAAGCGCCGCTGGGCATCGGGATGTTCAAAGGGATTCGCCGTCACCGCTGGAGGCAGGGGCACGCGAGGTTTCCCACCGGTCGCCAATTCCAACAGTGCCTCCGCCGCCTCGGCGGGCAGGTGGTCAGTCAAGGCCAGCAGCATATCGTCTGTTGCTACGTTCTTGACGTCGTCGAGCCACTCGGCGGGCACGCCGTAGCGAAGGAGTTTGTCATCGGCAATTTCGGCGAAAATGGGCTTGTTCTGGGTGGCAGGCTTTGGCTCAGCGGCAAGTTCTCTCTGCACATAGACCGGGACCATGACCTCCTTCACGGTCTCGCGAATCTCGACCAACTGTGCGGCGCCCGTTCTGGGATGCGTCTCCAGTTTGCGCCGTTCCGCCCAGTCATAAGCTTTGTCGTGGTGGCCCACGTAACAGAGCATGAGGCTGTCATCGGTTCTGTGAACGATAAGGCGGATGTCGCTGCCAACCCGTACCGACCAGAAGTTCCTGTCCTTCGCCTTTCCGAGCTTGTGGAAGCTCATTCCGGGATTGGCCGGATTGAGTTGCAAGTCGAACGCCGTCGTCTTGACGGCTTTTTGCTCGTCCCCGGTCAGGCGAGCGAGACTATCCGTAAAAGTGTCTGCGATTCGAAATTCCATCATGGGGTCGTACGGCGTTCTTGAATAGCGGCAACAACCGCTCTGTTATTAGTCAAAATCCCTTCAATTAACACGCGCAACTGCTTTGTTGTCTCTGCCCGCGCGCCGATGTAACCGGCTTTGATCAGGTCGATAAATGGGCCCTTGCGGAGATACCGGCCGTCCAAGCCGTCGTAGCTCACCCTGAAACCGCCCTTAGGTCCCTTAAAACTCGGATCTCGAAGAACCATCAGGAAGTGATCCAATGGTATAATGATACTGCTGCCGCCCAATAGTGCGTCGCGTTTGACAAACTTCAAGTAGAAGACGTCAGGGTTGAGGCGGTACTCGTTTGGCCCAACTGTATGCCGAGCTGTAAAGGCCTGCATTCGGCGAATTTCGCTTCTGAGGTTGCGGTCTGGCCGATAAATCCAATCCGTGTTCCCAGAATCGTCGCGAAGCGGCTCTAGCATCTTGTATTGGAGCATGACGAGGTTCTCTTTGGTCACGTTCAGATAGATCAGATCGACGCCGAAACAATGTTCGAGGGGACGCCGATTGGCGGTGTAGACCACAAGCTGCTCTGTGTCGCGTTCGAAGACCGCTCGTCCTGTCAAATCGCTCTGCACCAGGTCATAGCCAGGAATTTGTCTGGCGTCGTGTTCAATCACCGAATCTTCGATGATGCTGGCCCTTGCCAATGCTGTTTCACGTCCTTCGACAAGCTCTAACGAGCGGACGGGATCATGCGGGGTCAAACCAAACGCCAGCAGTGCGGTTCGGACGGCATCTTCCTGTAGCTCAGCGGTCGTATGAAATCGCTTCGGGGAGAGTATGGATTCCGCAACGACTCGCATGGGACCGCGGTTACTCTTTATCGAGGCAAGTCTATCGATCAGATGGCTGCTGAGCTTCGGTGATAACGAGACGAAACCCGAGCGCTCCTGCAATTTCATTTTTAGGTTATTCGCGTGCGGCTTCGCGGTAACCAAGCGAAGTAGACCAGAAGTGCGTTGCGGGAGGATCTGAAGAGTTCGAGTGACTTTAATACGGGAATCGAGCGTGGTGATTGCTGCCTTCGAAGTGATCAGGCCGAAGCGCAATTCTTCATCATGGCCCCGTCTCCCTTGTACCAGGCAAGGTGTCGGGATCTTGACGTGATTGAAGAGGTCGTGCGGCCTTGCGATGGTGAACTCATTGACGCCCCGGCGCGATTCATTCAAACGCTCCCACTCACCGTCATCGAATCTCAGCACGACGATCGGTGTTTGTTCGACAAATCCCATCAACTTGTCGAGCCAAGTAACGGCCATCACTGCACTCGGAATACCTTCATCACTTCGTCGCCCAGGTGGTTAATCACCTTCACGGCGATGCGGCCCGTCTTGGGTTTGTCGAAGGCGCGTGAGGTGTCGCTGTGCAGCGTTGCCCAAGCTTCGGAATCAATTTCTGCCTTTAGGGTCGTCTTCAGCGCGCTGTAGGGATCGTTGGCGCCGAGGAAGTAGGCGTGGCGGACGAAGAAGCTTTCTTCGTTGTAATCGGTGTCGATGAACCAGCAGGCGATACCGTCGGCGCTGTCGCTGATGACTTCGCCAGTCTGGGGTTTGAAGACATCCACGCCGTTCACTTTCACCCGGAGCTTGCCGTCTTTCTCGGTCAGATCGATGTCCGGCTCGCCGAAGATTACGAACAGATTGCCTTTGCCGGTGTTTTTGAGGTCGGCTGCCATGTGCAGGTCGGCGTTCATGCGAGCCTTGAGGACAGGGATACGGCCCAGCTTGCTGAACTCCGTGGTGTGTGCCTCGTAGTTGAAGGCGCAGGCGATCAGTACATCGAATCCGGCATCTCCCGCCTCGCGGGCGGCGGCGACCAGATCGGCGCGCTGCACGGTGCCAAACTCGGAACCGACGAAGATGGCGGCGCGCTTCTCGGTGTCGCCTTCCAGGTAGCGGCCTTCGGCGCAGACCAGATCGCCGGGCCACGGCGTGAGGGCGGTGAAGGCGATCCGGTCCTCTTTGTGCGCCTGCTGCACGCCGGCGGTCTTGAGGTTTTCGAGAATCATCTGGGGGAAGGACTGCCTGGCGCTGTCTTTCTTCAGCGTGTCGATCAATTCGTCGTTTTCATCCACGCCCAGCACGCGATGGGGGCTGAGGCTCTCCACGGTGAAGGGACCGGCCACGCGGACTTTCTTATTGTCCGGGTAGGGCTTGTCGAAGAGGTATTCAGGCTCCGCCTTGGCGGCGATGGAGGCGTCGATCTCCTTCTGCCGGGCGATGCGGGCTTGCCACCAGTCGGCATGTAGTTTCTTCGCCGGTTCCGGCCACGCCTTGTCTGGTTCCCGCGGAAATTCCCATTCCTGCCATTGCTTTGTGAGCGCGGCGTTCAGCTTTTCGCGCGACGATTCAAGCACAGCCCGCCATTTGTCCCAGATGACATCGATTTCGGCGTTATTCGCGATGGACTTGAGGGTGATGTGCGGCACGCGCTCATAGACGAAGCCGTGACGGAGGTTCCCGCGCACGGGCTGCGACGACGGCGTGGTGCGCGTGATTTCTGCTTCCTTGATCTGACCTTCGCGGGAATCGGCGAGCAGGTAAAATGGATAGCGCGCGCCCATGATGCGGGCACGGGCGAGCGCCAGCGCGACGCGCGAGGTATCAATCGTGATCCAGCGGCGCCCCCATTGCTCCGCAACATAGGCTGTGGTGCCGGAACCGCAGGTCGGGTCCAGCACAAGATCGCCGGGGTCGGAGGCCATCAAAAGACATCGGCGGACAATGCTAGTATTTGTCTGAACGACGTAGATTTTGTCATCCATGAAGCTGCTAACGACATCAGTCCAGATGTTGTCGATGTCGAGAACAGGATAATCAATGAGCAGCCTTATGTAGCTGATGGATCTCGGCTTAACGAATAATCGCCCCGCTCTTAGCAGACGCCACATTCCAAGCTCAGTCGTCTTCCAACTCTTGCCCGCGGTTGGCTTAAAGATGTTTTCGCCGAGACGAAAATCATAAATGCAACTGACCGTTGCGCCGGACGATGATAGATCACCGATTGCGGCGATTTTGTTTTCGTCAAGCGCTGATTGATCGGTCGGCAGCCCGACTAAGGTACCCGGAGCAGCCAGGTAGTGGCGATACGTCGTGCCTCCTTCAACGCCGATAACCTTTTCACGGAAAATCGGTCGAAACTTCGCGTTTTCTCGTTTTCTGCAATACCAAATTACGAAGTCCGAAGTATTCTTTATAAAGTCTTGGCCCAACCCGCTCGACTTCCGAACCGACACGAGACTGACGAAGTTTGTCTCTCCGAAGACCTCGTCCATCAGGGCCCGGACGCGATGCACATTTTCGTCGCCGATTTGCACAAAAATGGAACCGGAATCGGTGAGAAGATCGCGGGCGACAGTAAGCCTGTCGCGGAGGTAAGTGAGATAACTGTGAATACCGTCGCGCCAAGTGTCACGAAAGGCTTTCACTTGCTCAGGCTCGCGAGTGATCTGAGCCGCATTGCCGTCCTTCACGTCGCGGCTAGTGGTGCTCCACTGGAAGTTGCTGTTGAACTTGATGCCGTAGGGTGGATCGAGGTAGATGCACTGCACCTTGCCCCTGAGGCCCTCGCGCTCGGCAAGGCTGGCCATGACCTGTAGTGAGTCGCCGAGGATCATGCGGTTCGACCAGTTTTGGTCGTGTTGGTAAAACTCGGTCTTATCGACGCCTTCGGGAATGCCATTGAAGTCGGCGAACAAGTCGGCCTGCGCCCCCGCGTGGGTGTCTTTTGTCTGCCTGAGCAGATCGTCGATGAGGACTTTGGGCTGGACCTTTTCCTGGATATAGAGCGGTGGCGCGTGGACGACGAGGTCGCTCCAATCCTGTTCATCCTTCCCGCGCCAAACGAGTTGGGGATCGAGGTCGATGTTGCGCGGGTATTTCACCGTGCGCGGCTTCTCCTGCTCCTTCTGGAGCACGGACTGATATTCCGCGGTGGGAATGTTCTTCCGCTTGGCCTCGTCGTGCTTGAGAGTCTCGACCGTCTTCGTATTGGATTTCTTGGCCATGTCATTTCTTCTCGGTCGCCGGTTGAGCCGTGGCGGACACGATCATCTTGTTGAACTCGCTTTCGATCTTGGCCTTGAAATCAGACTCGATCCGGTAAACGTCGATGAACTCGGCAAACGCCCAGCGGCCATACGTCCCGAGATGGTTCACTCCCGGCACCCAGTAGGTGTCCATCGTGGACTTCTTCTCCTTCGCGTCCTCGCGGCGGTAGCCTTTAATTTCCACCACGAGATGCAGCAGATCCTCGGGACCGTGATCGTCATCCACCAGCACGATGAAGTCGGGCAGATACTTCCGCGTTTCGGAGCCGTACCGGTACGGCACTTCGAGGCCGAGATTGTGGTTCTTGGTATAGGCGATCACTTTGGGATGCGATTCCGCAACGCGGCAAAACTCCGCCTCCCAGTCGCTGTCGAGCACGACCCAGTTGACGTGGTTCTTCGGCGGTGGACCGCTCGTGTCCCATCTGTCGGCGCGTGAGGTGTTGAAGCGGACGTGCCTGGTGGAACCAGTGGGATTGTAGGGGTCAAGCAGCGCCTTGATTGGCCGCACGCCGACGAACTTCCGGGTGATGCCCGCGGTGATCCGGTTGCAGGCCATGTCGGCGAGTTCCTGATACATAAGCAGCGCAGGATAGGTTTCGCCTTTACAGACGAGGCAGGTATCGAGCCACTGTTTGGCGATGCGCTTGAGCTGGCCGAAAAGGTAGAGCTTCGGCTCCTCGCCGGGATCGCGCCATTTCGTGTAAAGCAGCCGCTGGGTGACGTGAAACACGAGCGTAGAAGGCCTCATGTCGTCCAGGTGCTCGAGACTCAAATCCACGCCCTCGCCGATGATGCCGGAATTGCGAGTGATGGACGGGCCGACCAGGTCGGGGCTGAGTTCAAGGATGGAGTCGTCGTTGAAGATGGCTTCGAGCCGCTCTTCAGGCAACTCGACGCGATAACCCTCGACGCGGGGAAAGCGGATTTCGAGCGCGTCACGCTCAGGACTGATGGCCTTGACCTGAACCGTCTCGCGCGGCGGCTGTGGCGGAGCGATGACCGGCTTCGCGGTGAAGTCGAAGGGAATGCCGAAGACATCGGCGTATTCCACGTTGAAGAGTCCCTTATCCGCGCCTTCTTCGTTCAACTCATAGGACTGACGGCGCAGCGCGCGACCAATTACCTGCTCGCACAAAAGCTGAGTGCCGAAGGCGCGGATGCCGAGGACGTGGGTGACGGTATTGGCATCCCAACCCTCGGTGAGCATTGAGACGGAGACGACACATCGGATCGCGGCGCCAAGTTGTCCGGGCTTGCCGACAGTGTTCATGACCTCGCGGAGCAATTCCTGGTCGGTGATGTTGTCGCCGGCGCGCGGATCGCCGCTTCGCTCCACGATCTCGCGCCGAAAGCGCTCAATCTCGTCGGCCGCCATGCCGCGAAAGTTGTCGTCGAGCGCATCGCCCGCCTCAAGTTGCTCGCTGTCGATCAGCAGCGTGTTCGGGCGCGGGAGTGGATTGCCTGTAGTTTCGTCGAAGTTGCGGAACAGTGCGAGGCGCCCATTAACCGGGGTGGTAGTTCCGTCATCGTTCTTGCGGTCGAAACCGGAGATGAAGTCATAGACGAGCTTTGAGATCGCAGTGTTCTGGCAGACGATGATGAAACAGGGAGGCACCTTGATGCCCTTTTCCTCCCAGAGCTTGAAGGTCTTCGCATAGTGGCCGTATAGGGCTTCCAAAGCCGTCTGCAAGCGGGTGGGGAGTTCGAGCGGGTCGAGTTCTCCGCCTTTGCCGCGCCCCTTCTTGGGCATCTCTTTGCGGATGTTCTCCCAGAGGTCGCGGAACATTGGCATCTGGTCGCCGGGGATGTTCTCCGCCACGGGAACCCGCGGCAGTTTGACGATGCCGCACTCGATGGCATCCATGAGCGAGAAATCGCTCACCGTCCAGTGAAACAATGTGCCCTCGCCGTAACCGGAGCCGCGCAGAAAAAACGGCGTCGCGGATAAATCAATGACGCGGCTCAGGCCGAGTTTGCGGTTCACCGCTTCGAGGCCGGATATCCAGAGGCGGGCCGCTTCGTTGTTTTTTTCGGCCTCCTTCTTCTCGTCGCTTTTCAGATCCTCATCGTCCGCGTCTTTCGGCTTTTCCCGGTAGCAGTGGTGCGCCTCATCATTGATGGCGAGGATGTTTTTCATCCCCATCAAATCGGGCATCACGCGCTGGATCATCTGGCCTTCCGTCTCGAGCGTGTTGGGTTCCTCACCCGTGCGACCCTGGAGAAGCTGGCGGCCGCCTTTGGAAATCTCCAGACGCTCGCGAAGACCGAATGCGTGGTAATTGGTGATGACGATCTTGGCCCGGTTCACATCGCCGAGCATGTCGCCGGGAACAAGTTCGCGGTTTGCGTAGTAGCTGTCGGGATCGTTGGGTTGGAGGACGCGCAGCCGGTCTTTGATCGTCAAGCCAGGTGCACATACCAAAAATCCGCGCGTGAAAGTTTTGCTCGCCGGGCGTCGCACCGCATTGATAGTTTGCCAGGCGATGAGCATGGCCATCACGGTGGTCTTGCCCGCGCCGGTGGCCAGTTTCAGTGCGAAACGCAGCAGTTCGGGGTTCGCATCTTTGTTGGCCGAATCGAGGTGGTCGAGAACGCGCTTACCGTTTCTGGATTGGGGAGCGACCTCGATGAGCCAGATTGCGGTCTCCACGGCCTCCACCTGGCAGAAGAACGGGCGGATGCCGCTGAACTTGTGATGCCGCCAATGCTGAAGGAGCCGAGTTGTTTCCGGCGTGACTTGCCATTGATTGGGGTTGGGCAATGCACGCCAAACGTCCACGGCATGGCGGACTTCATTGATGTTGGAAGTAGTGCCGTATTGCTGCTCCTCGGTGGAGAGACCCTTGCCTTCGTCGAACACAAATCCCGACTGTCCGGCAGCCTTGCGTTTCTTTGGCTTTGGGATCGGCGTGATGAATTTGGCATCGCGCCGGCGCTCGATGATCTTCTGTGTGGGCTGCCCAGCCTCATCGAGATCCCAATGCCTCGACGGGTATTCATAGGGAGAGTTAAGAATCGGGTGTTCAAAAAATTCATTGGCCATGTTTGCTGACGCTTACCCCGATTTGCGCTCGTCGAGTCCGTGCGCCGTTCGCCATTGCGCGGCATATGCCCGCAACGATTCCGTAGAGGCACCGGACTCCGGCGGTCGGAGAACAGGAAGATACCAGAAGCCAACTCCGTTTCTCGACGCTGCAAATCTGGCCGGTCCAACCAGAACGTTGCCTGTCGTCGTGCCACCTTCGCACTTGAGGGCAACCACGGAACCCCACGGTAGACCGGCGAAATCGTTCAGCCGGTTAGTGCTGAAGGGGATACTCTTTTGGTTGCGCATCAGCGCCGCGAACAACTTGCGATCGACTTCCAGTTGCGCTTCGACCGGTTCTCCGCCGGGCCATTCCACGACCGAGATCGCTTGGCCAATTTTCTTCGCGTGCGCCAGCAGCAGGTCTGTGATCGTCAGGCGATGGCACGCGAGCTTTCCATCAAGCCGGGGAAATTCGCACGCACAGTAAAACATCACGCGCCTGCGCTCATCGGCCGCGAGCAACGCCAGATCGAGCAACTCGGAAACCGCAGCGGGGTTTTTAATCTCGACTTCATCGCGGCCAGTCGCTATCGCGAGGTTGCCGAGATCGTCCAGCCAGTGGTAACGCGACTCGCCCACGAGATCGCGGAACGCGTTGCCGACAAAGCCCTTGGCACGCCCCTGCCGCCGCAAGCGAGCATCGACAAAGATCGGGGGCTGGAATCCGTGCGCTGCTTCTCCAGCGTCTGCCGCTTTGACAAGTTGCTCGGTCGCGCTACCCCAGCCCCAGTAACCCCACGAGAAAACCGTGACAATCATATGCGGGCCTTGTTCGACGCGAGAAAGTGCTTCCCGTTGAGTAGCCGAGGCGGAACGCGGATGAATCCGAGCGCTCCTTTGAACGGAATCGGTTTCGCGAGATAGCGGGGGTTCTCGAGTTTCCAATGCCACTGACCGCGGATCGCCCATTTGCTCTTCGAGTTTCGGACGCAATCGACGATCTCGACTGAGCCGACGATCGCGCCGGTTGGCAATTCGTCGAGATCGAGCTTGAGCTTCGCGGCCTCCTTACGTTCGATTTTGAGCGCTGCCTGAATGAGAATCCGTCCTCGATAGTGAGTGCGCCAGGGTCTGTTTTCGACATCCTTGCCGAGATGCAGAATCGCATAGGCCCAGGGCTGCCGGATCGAGAGTGCCCGCTGTTCTTCCGACCGAGACAATTCCAGTTCCCCCTCAGCGACCAGCCCGCGCTCTAAGGCGAATTCGCGCGCATAACGCGGACATTGCCCGGATTAGACACGCGCAGTAAGCTATCACCATCGTAGGCCGAGCGAAAATCGTGCGGCAACGTCAACCTGTGATGCGCGCTCTCGCACAAAGGCAGCCCCCACGCGTTGGGGAAGGGCTTGAAGAGCCATCGTGGGGTAGAATGCGGTCTGTAAGCAGCGAGTTGATCACTGACGAATCGAGGAGGGCAACCGGCCACCCCAAATCGAACGATTCAACCGACTCGAATTCGCCTTTCCCGAACCCAAGGGGAGGCAAGAAGCGGCATCATTTGATTCAACTGCGTTAACGTTTCCGCGCACCTCTCGAGGGAAGCCTGACAAGGTTTCCCGGGCTTACCAGTGTCGCGCCTCTATCAAGTGCCTCTGTGTCGGCGGAAGTCGCGAGCGAGACTTCCGAGGGCGAGTGCCTCAAAGCGTGCTGGCGGGTAGTCTCCGGGGGGATAGAGCGCGACCAGTTTGAAGGCTTGACTGACGAGGAGGCCATCGCGAATCCAGCGGCTCGCGAGGTTTGCTGCAATCTTGAAAGCGGATTCCGCTCAGTTTTGACGCGACGGGTAAATCTTGAGCAGTCGATGCGCCATCGATAGTTGATCGATTGGCCCGCCGTCGGCTTCGCTCCGGACTGGAAAGCGGCTGAGATAACCCTCGGCGCGGAGCCGCAATACGACCCCAAACCCAAGCGCGATTTCGATTGCCGAGCGCCGGCGATGGCGCTTGGCCGATTGTGGGAATCTGTCCTCGAACCCGCTGGAAAAGTACCGCAATCCCAATTCGTCGGCTGCCGGTTTGACGATTGTCCTAAAGAAATCCTCCAGCAGCGCACCGTACTCGGGGGCGGACACGCATTTGCCGGGATAGGCGAAGACGTTGTCGACGCAGATAACTCCCTCACACTCCGCCAGCGCGAATCCGATGTCGCCGGAAGTTTTGCGACATCGAATCAAATAAAGCCGAGGATCTTTAACACGGGCCGCTCGGCGCTCGGTTTCCAAGTCCCGGTGCCAATTCGGCTCCAGGTGCGATTCAATCGTCGCAATCAATTTTCCGAGCGCGGCCGCGTTGCCATGAACAACCAGATCGTGAAACCAAATCATGCGATCCTCATTTCCGCGCTCATCGGAGCGCGGCCCCATTGAAGCGGCGATAATTGGTTTTCCCAGCCGCGGGCTTCGCGATCGACACCTGTGCTCGATGAGAGACTCCCTGCATTGACGGTGCGGGCCACACCCCGGCTCACAACCTAGCGTTCTTTGCGCAGATACCAGGGCACATTGACGATCACGATGCGGTGCGTTCCCTGCGCCAGAAGACGTGCCGCGAGAATCCGGGCGCGCTGGTTGTGAAGAAAATATTGGTACCATTGCCGTTCGACGAGCTCCGGCAACAGCACCGCGATGGTACGATCCGGGTTCTTCCGCCCGACCTCCAGGACGTGATCGATAATCGGCTGCACCACGAATCGAAACGGTGATTTGAGCACCGTCAGCCGCGGGACCGCCTGCTTCGCCTCGCGCGCCGGATTTTCCACGCGCGTCGGCCAAATCCGTTGGAGCGATTTGGTCGTGTCTTCGCTCTCAATATGCAGCACTTCGACCTCACTCGACAGTGTCATCGCGAACCGCAGTCCGTTTTCCGCGGTCGAACTCCAATCGATGATCGGCACGATCACGATCGGCTCTTGCAGATTCTCGAGCTTGAGCTTGCCGGGCGCCGCAGTTTCTCGTTCGATTCTTCGATAATGGCGGCCGACCGCGAGCATTAGCGCGACCAGCGAAGGCACCAACAGCACCACCATCCACGCGCCCGCCATGAACTTGACGACCGCCAACACTACTACCGTGACGGCAGTCGCCGTCGCCCCCAGTCCGTTCACCGCCATGCTGACATGCGCACCTCGCTCCTGGCGCTTCCACCAATGCGCGACCATCCCGCTCTGCGACAGGGTGAAGGCCAGAAATGCTCCGACCGCGAAAAGCGGAATCAGCCGGTCAGTAATGCCGTCGAACACGATCAGCAGTGCTCCAGACAAAAACGCGAGCACCCAGATGCCCTCCGAATAGACTAGCCGCCGCCCCTGGGTGGTGAACGAGCGCGGCAGATAACCGTCCTCCGCCACAGCGCGGCAAAGTCGCGGGAAGTCGGCAAACGAGGTATTCGCCGAGAGGCACAGCACCAGCAGAATCGAAGCGATGCTTACCCAGTAAAAGATTCCCCGACCGGCGACTGCACCGATCAACTGAGATAGAACGCTCTGGTACTGCGATGTCCCCGGTTCGGTCGCGCCGACGTGGTAGGCATGCGCAAGGTATGCGATGCCGAGCAGCAGCACCATCAGGATCACAATGATGATTGAGAGAGTGCGGCGCGCCGCCGGCACGACCGGCTCGCGAAACGCTTGCACCCCGTTGCTGACCGCTTCGACGCCGGTCATCGCGGTGCAACCGCTAGCGAACGCCCGCAGCAGCAGCCATGTGCTCACAGCTTCGGTGGCGTGGGCGAGACGTGCCGGGGGAACCACCGGATGGGGATGACCGCCCGCGGAGATCGTCGCGATCAGGCCCCAGAAAACCAGCGCGATCAGACTCAGAATGAAGGCGCAGGTCGGCAGCATAAACAGCGTGCCCGCCTCGGCGATGCCGCGTAGATTCACCAAGGTCAGCAGGACCAGAATGACGAGACAGAGTGTGAGCGTATAAGGCTGAAGGGCCGGCACGGCCGAGATCAGCGCCCCGATGCCGGCCGAGATTCCGACCGCGACATTTAGTACGTAGTCTGTCATCAGGGCGGCCGCCGCCAGCAGACTAGCGTTGGCGCCGAGGTTCTCGCGGGCGACCGTGTAGGAGCCGCCGCCGTTCGGATACGCCGCGATAGTCTGCAGGTAACTGACGTAAACGATGCCGAGCAGAATAACGATCGCGATCGTGATCGGAAGAATTAACGTCAATCCCGCAGCGCCGAGCGACAGCAGTACGGTCAGTGCCGCCTCGGGGCCATACGCAGCCGAACTGAGCGCATCGAGTCCAAAGGTCGGTACGCCCGCGGCCGGGCCAATGCGTTGTTCGCCGGCCTCATTGGAGGCGAGCGGGCGTCCAAAAATCGTATCGATCAGTGACATGCTGTGAGTTCACTCGCGCCGGCGCCCGGAATTTTATCGAATACCTGAAGCAACGTCAGGCGGTTCCGCCAGAGGCAAGTTCAAGGTGACGGCTTATTAAAGAACGGCGGCGCCCCTCGAAAAAGCCGCTTCAACCGGAATTTCCTTTTTGACTTTCCAATTCCAGCTCGTTCGGTAGCTCGAACGGCTTTCTTGTGCAAGGCTTTAGCCGATTTTGTTCCGCTGTTGTAGCCGTGGAAGTGAACCCCTAAACCTGGACAGAATGCTGGTGGCGGAGGAAGCGGTGGAGATCCGAGTTTTGAGCAGGCAGGGCAAGAGCATTCGCGACATCGCGCGAATGCTGAAGGTGTCGCGCAACACGGTGCGGCGCTATATACGCAGCGAAGGCCTGCCGCGGTACGAGCGTGAGGCGCGGTCCAGCAAGCTCGATCACTACAAGCAGTACATCGCTGAACGGGTGAAGGCCGCCGCGCCGGAATGGATACCGGCGACGGTGCTGCTGCGCGAACTGCGGGCGCTCGGTTATCGGGGCGGATCAGCATCCTGAAGGATCACCTGGCGACGCTGAAGCCAGTGGCTCAGCCGGAGCCGCTGATGCGGTTCGAGACCGAACCGGGGCGCCAGATGCAGGCCGACTTCGCGACCCTTCGCCGCGGGGAAGGATCGGCTGGCGGTGTTCATCGCGACGCTCGGCTGGAGCCGGACGACGTACGTCGAGTTCGTTACCGACGAGCGGATGGAGACGAGGACTTGATGGGCAGCGAAGTCGATATCGAACTGCCCGGCTTTGCAGTCGGGACCGACTACGTCAAGTTCCGCGCCAAGGCGCGTGCCTTCCTGCGAGAGCATCTTGATCGCGTTGCTATTCACAAGCTGCGGATGAACAGGCCGCTGACGGAGAGCGATCTCCGTGAGCTTCAAAGGATGCTCGCTGAGAGCGGTTTCGGTGGGGCAGGGGACGTTCGCTGTGCTGCGGAGGAGTCGCAGGGACTCGGACTGTTCGTCCGTTCACTTGTTGGGCTCGATCGCGGCGCCGCCAAGGATGCCATGACCGGCTTTATCGCGGGCAAGGCACTCTCCGCCAACCAGATTGAGTTCATCAACCTGATCGTTGATCACTTGACGGAGCATGGCACCGTCGAACCCAGTGCTCTGTATGAGTCGCCGTTCACCGACCTCACGCCACGCGGCCCGGATGTTCTGTTTACTCCGGCACAGGTCGATGAACTTATGCGAGCGTTGGAGGCTGCGCGGGCGACAGCCGTTGCGGCATGACGGCCTTTCCCTGCGGGAAACGACACACTACAAGACGACCCCCGCATATTCTCTCCGTCGTGGATGTCGACGCCTTGGCCGTTTCAATGCGGCGTACCCAGCCGTCACGACGATTGGGACAAGGAGTACCGCCCGCCTTGGTGCCTATCTGGTGCCGTAACAGCCTGAATAACCGTGGGTGACCCTCGACTGCTATGGACGTCGAGTCTGCGTCGTTGTTGAGCTTTTTCCGGCTTCGCGGCCCGTGGTTGGGGTCTTAGGCTTATTCGTAATCAGAAGGTCGAATCGTCCTTTCGTGCCAACCGTTGTCCTTCTGCCGTGCTACTGGTAATGCCATCGCTCATGGCCAAGAAAGAGCACCGAAGACCGAGTTATCCAGCGACGCTGCGGATGGCGCGAATTGCCTTCGAATTGCCGTTCCATCCCTTCGGATGGTCGCTCGAATCCATCCGGCGAGAGCTCCGCATTTCCGAGCGGACGCTCAAGCGCTATCTGGCAGCGGGCCAAGACTCTTTGGTTGACCGGCTGGGCCGGCCATACTTTCAGGTCGTTACCGACGGAAAGCCGAAGCTCCGTCTACCCGCGTCACGAAAACCCCTGGAATCCACGGCGTATCAACTGGTCTCGCTCTATTTCACGCTCACAATCTTGAAGTTTCTTGACGGTACGGTTCTCGAGGAGGGTATCGAAGACCTGTGGGAGAAATTTTCCAAGAGCGTGCCCGCATACGAACGTGCCGACCTGGGAACACTGGACAGAACATTCTACGCCATCCCGTACGCACCAAAAGATTACCGGGGCCTGAATCATCTGCTCAACCCGATCGTTCAGGGTTTACTCCGCGAATACCGGCTGCAAATCGAGTATGCGAGCGGTCTGGTTCACGAGGTCGAGCCGTACACTCTGGTTGCATACCGGGGTGGCCTCTATTTGATTGGCAAGACCCACGTGAATGACCGGATCATCACGCTGGCGGTAGAGCGTATGCGCAAGGTTGACCTGCTCGCCGCAGACGGCGGCGGTTTCCAGAAGTTCGCGTATCCGGCAACGTTTCGCCCCGAGCGCGGGCGCGCGAAATGTTCGCGCGGGTGGCCGGTTCCCGGCGATCAAAACTCTCGACCAATACGACTTCGGCTTCGCGGTCGGCGCGCCGCGCAAGCAGATCATGGAACTGGCGAGCCTCGCCTTCGTCGAGCGCGCCGAGAACGTGGTGTTCCTCGGTCCCTCGGGCGTGGGCAAGACTCACCTCGCGACCGCGCTCGGCTATCTCAGCCCCGCCCAATTTGAACTATGTAACTATCAGCGGTCGGCTGCTTAACCCGGGTGTCCACCAACTCGGGGCAAGTTCAGTTCGCGTTACCTATGCGGAAGGGTACGCCGCCTTTTTCATGCCGTCATCGATCCACAACTTTCGGTAATAGCTCGGAAATCCTGGATAAAGTAGAGTCCACAAAACTCAAGCTACAATGAGATGAACGATTTGTTTGTAAGACGATTTCCTAGGAGGTGCGATTTTGAAAAGGCGAGTCGATTTGTTTTGGGCAACCTTGGGGGAGGGTGGTCTGGTGCTTGTGCTGGCTGCAATCGGGTGGGCGACCAGACAGCCTCTGATCTTTGCTAGTCTGGGTCCCACAGCTTACGAGTTGGTGGAACAGCCGCAGCTACGAAGCGCCAGACCGTATAACATAATCGTTGGGCACCTGATTGGCCTAGGCTCTGGCTTTCTTGCAGTCTACCTGTTGAATGCGTGGGCTGCGCCTAACGTGATCTCGGCGGGCGTTGTATCCACAGACCGGCTCTGGGCCGTAGCTATATCGGCCACGCTCACCACCTTCGGCACCCTGATTCTAAAAGCCGGTCAGCCCGCCGCCCTGGCGACCACTATGCTCGTCTCGCTTGGAGCGATGCAGACTCGCCGGGATGCCGTCGCCATCGTTGCCGGTGTGCTAATCATCACCGCCGTTGGAGAGCCTGTGCGCCGGTTTCGTCTCAAGCATACTGAGATTCGGCCAGTCGTAGGTAGAATCTGATAAGGACACGCGTGTCTCAATGAGTCTGGACAAAGCGTTCAAGGCGGAGATGCCTCTGAGCGAGCCATTCGGTCGCGAGCCGAATGCTCTATTCAACAGGCTAATTGGCTTGAAAATAGGTTCTTCTCTATTTTTCATGCTTCGCAAATCGTAAGCACAACGCCGCTGAAGTTCTTAAAACGCGGATCGTGCTTTTCCTCCAGCCGGGGCCGTAGTTCGGTAAGCGGATCGTCACTCTCCCGCAAAGCCTCCTCGCAAAATGGCGGACCTTGGCAGGGGAAGATCCGCTTGCACGACGCGCTTCGAACGCTTCTTCACACTGGGGAGCGGGATCGAGCATATCCACTCGCGCTCGCTTCCCGGCGTCATCATCAAGGTCTTCCTTTATCCGGGGGTGCGGTTGGATGCGGTGGCGGCGGCGCAACTCGGCGACCTGGCGATGGCCGATTTGCGTCACATGCCGCCGGGCACGTTGCCGCCGCTGATTCTCAAGTCCGGAGCGTCGGCGTTGCCGGTCGTGCTGGTGACGGTGTCGGGTAATGGATTCAGCCAGTCGCAACTGCACGATAAGGCCGATTACAACGTTCGCAACTGGCTGGCCACGGTGTTGGGAGCCTCGGTGCCGCCGTCGTTCGGCGGCCAATATCGGCAGATTATGGCTTACGTCAATCGCGAGGCATTGCAGGGCGCGGCCTCAACCTGATGGACGTGGTCCACGCACTCAACAACTCCAACCTGATTATCCCGGTTGAAATGGAGGAACTGGCCCAGATTGCCCTGATAGCGATCCTGATAAAGTGCAAAAGATGGGACAACACGACTTTCTTGAGGCCCAGCTCACGCATGCCGACGACCGCGTTCGGTTGAGCAAATGGCTCCCGCCTCAGTGGGGCGAGATGCCGCGCGTCCGTATCGGCGGATGCTGGTACAATATACTTTGGCTCATCCCCCTGGGATTTCTCTTCGTCGTAATCGGGATTCCCTTGGCGCAGGAGTTGCGCCAGCTACAATCAGTCCAAAGCTTTATTCAACGTTATCCGGGTCAAACCTCCGTACCGGTGCAGTATGTTGGCTTCCCGTTATGGCTCAGGGTGCAACACTTTTTGAATCTGTTCTTCATACTCTTCATCATCCGGGCGGGGATTCAAATTCTCGCGGACCACCCGCGACTCTATTGGAACCGCGACTGCACGCCGGGCACCGAATGGTTTAGTTTTCAGCACGAAGTTCCAGCCGATCGTATCTGGACCGCGAAGGACGACTCCGTAACTCTGCCCTCATGGTTCGGCATCCCTGGCCTACGGCACTCGATCGGCCTTGCGCGATGGTGGCACTTCTCCTTCGACCTGCTGTGGCTGCTCAATGGAATTGCCTTCTACATCCTACTGTTTACAACTCATCAGTGGGAGCGAATCGTTCCGCAGACGTGGGCAGTGTTTCCTGATGCGCTCTCGACCGCGATTCAGTATCTGTCGCTGCGCTTTCCAGTCGAGGAAAGCTGGATTCGTTACAACGGTTTACAGCTTCTCTCCTACTTCATTACCGTTTTCATCGCCGCGCCGGTGGCGATAATCACGGGCCTGATGCAGGCGCCGACAATTTCCAACCGGTTAGGCTGGTTCGGCCGCACGCTTCATCGACAGGCGGCCCGTTCAATTCACTTCATCGTGCTCTGCTGGTTTCTCTTTTTCATATTCATACACGTGACGATGGTCTTCGTCACCGGCCTTTTGCCGAATTTGAACCACATGTTTGCCGGCATTAACGGCAGCGGTCCGCAGGGATTGGAAATGTTTGCGGCGGTGTTGGTAATCCTGACCGTCGCATGGGTGGTAGCTTCACCGCTAACAATCAACCATGCGCGTACGGTGCAAAAGGCAGGCGCGTTTTTTATCGGCTGGCTTAAAGGTCTCGCGGAATGGACCGACCCCAACACTCAGTATACCGAAAAGGATATCTCGCCTCACTTCTGGCCCGATGGTACGATGCCCAGCTCAGCTGAATTCGAGGCATTAGCCGGTGGCAATTTCACGGATTACCGTCTGCGCGTCGACGGACTGGTCGAGAAGCCAACGGTTTTTACTTTCGCTGAACTCAAGGCGATGCCGAAGCAGGAACAGATAACCTGTCACTTTTGCATCCAAGGCTGGTCGGGCGTTGCGAAGTGGGGCGGCGTTCCGGTGCGCCGCATTCTCGAAATCGTCAAACCCCGGCCGGAGGCGCGCTACGCGGTCTTTTACTCGTTTGCCGAGGGTGGCGAGGGCGGGCGCTACTACGATGTGCACAAGCTCGAAAACATGCGCCATCACCTTACCATTCTCGCCTACGAAATGAACGGCGCGCCGGTCAGTGTCTTACACGGAGCTCCACTGCGACTGCGCTGCGAGAACGAGCTCGGCTTCAAGCAGGTCAAATGGATTGAAGCTATCGAGTTCGTCGCCGATTTCGCTCACCTCGGGGCGGGGCAAGGCGGCTACAACGAGGACCACGAATTTTATGGTTACCGGATGCCGATCTAGAGGTTTGCTAAAAGCGCGTTTCTCGGCTGTCATTCGCCGGGCCGCTTGCGATAAGCACAGCTCGGCGATTGCTTATAGTGCGCGCCGCAGTCGCTTCATCGAGGTTCTCCGCAGGTTGGACCTCGTTATCTGGCGCGTCTTCAAGGTCATCCATGTCCTCGGGACCGAGGGCTAGCGTTGCCGCAGCGATGGCCTCGGCGGCAGCACCTCGGCGACCTTGGGCGAACGCCGCATGTAAGGCGGCAGAATGCGGCTGGTGAAGACCGGCGGGCGATTGATTAAGCATGCCCGCCGGCATTTTCGGCGTCGCTTCCGTACTCGTGATAGCGATCTGACGCGTGGCACCGGGCGGTTTAATCTTACGCTGGGCGCGATCGCAATGGCGGTGGGAATCGGCGCGGCACTCAGTCAAACGATCGCCGGAACCATCGTTCAGCACTTCGGCAACCGAGCCGGGTTTCTGTTCTTGGCCTCCGTGGCTGCTGCCGCCTTTGCGATCCTGTGGTTGTTCATGCCTGAAACCCTCGACTTGAAAGGCGATACTTCTGCGCGGGTTTCGAAGTAAGCGTTGACCATTGCGAGCGACACTATCTGCGCTATCGCCGCACTGAGCACCCTCGGCCTGATCGCCCGTCCCTGGAAGGTCCCGGAGGCAATGGGCCGTTTCCGGCGCAGTCATGCTGGTCGTACTCGGTCTGCTCCCATGGAGCGCCGAGCTGAAAGCGGGCGCTAAGGGGATCGACGTGTACCTGTTTCTGAGCAGCATGATGCTGCTGTCGGAGTTGGCGCATTCGGCAGTCAGCGATTCCTCGACGAAGCCCGTGGACGGTCGCTGGTTGTAAACTGCTTCCTGCATCTGCGTGGGGTACTGCGCGGCGACCCCGACAAGCCGCAATTTGGTGCGCAACCACCCGCTGATTTTGAATGCTGATCTGATCCAATCTCGGTGGCGATCAGTTCCTGCTTTGGTCCACAGTTTCTCGAAATTGGTCAGGCATCACGTTCAAGAGATAGCTCAAAAGATCGAGACTCAAAATCGGTCCTTCCTCACTGCCTGCATGCGCAAGCTACTCGTGATTCTCAACGCCATGCTGCATAACAAGACTCACTGGCAGGCCACCGCGCTCACCTCCCCAGCCGCTCTCCTTTCTCCCCTCCTGGGCGCGGTTTCTGAACACGGTTGCTGGCTAGAGAGCCCCAACCAATCCTTCGGCTGCTCAGATGAGGTATCGTTCGGCGTCAGAATGTTTGAACTCGATTCCGATACCGGGCCGCGAAAGGTTGGGCTGCAGCCGGCCGTTGACCGGAGTCAGCGCGCCGTCAAACAGCATATGCTCGATGCGCACGTGATCGTGGAAGTATTCGATGTGACATACCGGCCTTGCGGCGCAACAGGGATGAACGTGCATCGATGGGCCGCAATGTGCCGAGAGTGGCAGCGAACGCGCCTCGCAAAGTGCCGCCACCTGAAGAAAACCGGTAATACCCGCGCAGCGGGTAGCATCGGCTTGCAGGACATCGACCGCTCCGGCCGCCAACATGCGCTCGAAGTACGGCAGATCGTAACCATATTCTCCCGCGGCTATCTGCATTCCCGCGGGGGCGCGATCGCGCAACAAGCGCAGCCCATCAAGATCGTCAGAGGAAACCGGCTCCTCAAACCACGACACTCCGAGATCGCGAAATCTGTTGGCCAGCTCCAGTGCTTGTTTTCGCGTGTACGCACCGTTAGCGTCAACGAACAATTCGACAGTTGATCCTATCGCATCGCGCGCGGCGGCTACCCTACCGGGATCCTTGCGCGGCTCGCGGCCGATTTTCATCTTTACGCGCTGAATTCCCTTTTCTGCCCAGCCCGATAATTGTTTGCGCAGACGGTCCTCGTCGTACGAAGTGAAGCCCCCGCTGCCGTACACGGCGACGCTGTCGCGGGCCGCGCCGAGCAGCGTCACTAACGGCAAACCAAGGATCCGCGCTTTGAGATCCCATAAAGCGTTGTCGGCCGCGGCAATCGCCATCGATGATATTCCGGGACGACCCAGATTCCGAATGGCGCGTACCATCGCGCGCCAATTCGCCGAGGTCGCCATCGCATCCTGCCCTTCGACCACATCGGCGAGCATATCGTTGATCAACCGAGCTGTAGCGCCGTCGGCATAGGTATAGCCAATACCGGTCTGGTCGGCGCCTGGCGCTTCTACCACTACCAGAGTTGTGGCTTTCCACTCCAGGGTGCCGTCGGATTCGGGAAAGTCGGTTGGTATACAGTAGGCGGACGCGCGAAGACGCCCAATCTTGACCGCCGGCCGCGTAAGAGCTTTCATCGTATCTTCGTCTCCCGGATGTTCGGAGGAATTGAGTTTTGAGACTTAGCTACTCGGGACGCGCCACGTTCAGCGGCTTCTGCGGGTGAAACAGATTGAACGTGCTGTTGATCAATGCGACATGAGTAAGAGCTTGCGGAAAGTTTCCCAGCATGCGACCTTCGCTGTGATCGTATTCTTCCGAGAGCAGCCCCACGTCATTGCACAGTCCAAGCAGCCGCTCATAAATTTTTCGCGCTTCGTCACTCCGGCCCATCGCCACCAGGCAGTCGACCAGCCAGAAGGTGCACGGCAGAAACGCGCCCTCTTGGCCGCCACCCATGGCCTTGCTGTACCGCTTAACTAAACCGCCTTTCATCAGATCGCGCTGAATCGCTTCGACCGTGCCGACCATCCGGGAATCGTTGGCGGGCAGAAAACCCATCAGCGGTAGGCGCAGCAAAGACGCGTCGAGGTCGCTCGCGCCGTAGTACTGCACGAAGGTGTTACGCTTGGTATCGAAGCCATGCGCGCAGACGTCCGCGTGAATCTTGTCACGTGTTGCTCGCCATTTTTCCAGCGGTCCCTTTAGGCCGTCCTTTTCGATCAGCTTGACTGCCCGATCAAAGGCCACCCAGCATGCCACCTTGGATTCGGTGAAATGGCGTGCCCCGGTCCGTACCTCCCACATGCCGTCGTCGGGCTTTTGCCAGGCGCCTTCGAGAAACGTCAGAAACACACAATGCATCCGCCACGCGTCGTCGTCGATTTTGATTTGATAGCGATGGGCGATGGACAGGGCATTCATGATCTCGCCGTAGACATCGAGCTGGAACTGTCCGTGAGCGGCATTGCCGACTCGGACCGGTTTGCTGCCCTCATAGCCAGGCAGATGTGAAAGTTCAAATTCCTTAAGCCGGCGTTCGCCGGCCAGCCCATACATGATTTGTAGTTTGTCGGCCTGCCCAGCTACCGCACGCATTAGCCAATCGCGCCAGGCGAGAGCCTCATCCGTGTATCCCGCAATCAGTAATGCGGTGAGCGTGAAGGTCGCGTCGCGCAGCCAGCAATAGCGATAGTCCCAATTTAGAGGTCCCTGTAATTGCTCGGGTAGTGAAGTGGTCGGAGCCGCCACAATGGCCCCGGTCGGATTATAGGTAAGTGCCTTGAGCGTGATGAGGGAGCGGATGACTGCTTCGCGGTGGGGACCGTCGTAGCCGCAATTCGATACCCACTTCTTCCACCAGGCTTCGTCTTGATCGCGCTGACGCATCGGATCGTCCACCTGAGGAGCGGGCAAACGCGCGTCGTTTCGGATCAGGGTAAACGGCATCGTTTCGCCCTTTGACACGGTGAACCGAGCCACTGTCTTCAAATCCTCACCGTGCGTTTCGACCGGCGTATGAAGCAGGATCGCATCCGGTCCGCCAATCGCCCGCACACCATCGCCGGTGCGTCTGATCCATGGGACCACCTCGCCATAGTCGAAACGGATCACCAGCTCCATTCGCATCGTCACCGATCCCTCGCGGCCTTCGACCAGCCGGACTATATCTACTTGTCCGGCCTGCTCCTTGACCGGCATGAAGTCGATCAGCGCCGCCATGCCATCGTCGGTTTCGAAGATCGTCTCCAGAATAAGTGTCTCGCCGCGATAGTTGCGGCGCACCGCCTTTACTTTGCCCTCGGGAGCGATAAGCCATCGCCCATGTTCAGGACCGCCGAGCAGTGCCGCAAAGCAAGCAGATGAATCGAAACGCGGTACGCAAAGCCAGTCGATCGAACCGTCGCGGCCGACCAGCGCGGCGGTGTGCATGTTGCCGATGAGCGCGTAATCTTCGATCCGAAGATTCATGAAAATCTTCCTCTCAAGTCCTACTTCAATCGGGGAGCGCCATGGCCCCAGGTATCGTCAGGTGAAAGGTTACGGCGCACAGGCGGACGTTCCATATCTCGCTTGTCTGAATTGAAGACGGTCGCGCCCTGTGAAATGAGATAGTCGGCCGCTCGAGCCGCCAGCGCCTGGACCGTCAGTCCCGGATTCGCGGAACCCTGGGTTGGCATTATACTGCCATCGCAGATGAACAGATTGGCAACGTCGTGGCTGCGACAATATTTGTCCACTACCGAAGTTGCCGGATCGTTGCCCATGCGCGCCGCACCTACCAGATGCGCATAGCGCGCCTCCTGCACAACTTCTTCGGCACCGGCCGCTTTCATCACTTCAATGACTTTGTTCTTGCCGAATTCGATGAGCTTCCTGTCATTCTCGTGGAGACTGAACGTGACCTTGGCAACCGGGATTCCGTATTGGTCTGTTTCGTCCGCCAATTGCACCCGGTTATCGGCCTGCGGGAGGAGTTCGCCCAGAAGCCCTAATGCGGCCCAGCGATTGTAGTCCATCATGATGCGTCGCAACCCCCATCCCCAAGCGCCTTGCGCGCTCATCATCTGTTTGGCGAATGCGATCGGCAGAGGTCCAACCGTTTGAATCGCAAATCCACGCGCGAAGCCGCGTCGCGGATCCGTCTCATAGAACTCTTCCGTCAAGGCAATTGCGGGCGGAGCCTTGTACATGCGAACGAGCTCGTCAAAATAGCCCATCACGACATTGCCTGCCTGCGCCATCAGATAACGTCCGACCGCGTCGCTGGAGTTGGCCAGGCCGGTTTCAAAACCGGGACAGGCTGAATTCAGCAGCAGCCGTGGAGTTTCGATGGAATAGCCAGAGAGGATGACAGCTTTGGCTTTCTGGAAGTGCTCGCGTCCGTCCCGATCAAAATACGTAACACCGCTCACGCGTCGGTCCTGGCCAAGATTAATGCGTGAAACCATGCAGTGCGGACGAACTTCCGCGCCGTGGGCGATCGCGTCAGGCACGTGCGTGATCAAAGTGCTGGCCTTTGCGCCTACCTTGCAGCCCTGAATGCAGAAGCCTCGATAGATGCAATGCGGCCGGTCGCCGCGGGAACCCTGCAAGATGCCGACCGGTCCTCCCGCGCTGACCGGGATACCGAGCTTGGTACAGCCGCGGATCAACACATTGCCGATGCCGTTCATCGGATGGGGACCGAAGGCATAGCCGTGAGGATCACCCCAGGGAAAATACGCTGGACCCGAGACCGGCAACTCTAGTTCCATCAGTTCGTAGTAGGGCTTAAGCTCGTCGTAACTGAACGGCCAGTCTACCCCAAGTCCGTCTTCGGAATAGACGCGGAAGTCGGAAGGATGCAGGCGCGGAGTAAACGCGGCCCAGTGGACAGTACTGCCGCCGACGCCTTTGCCGCTGTTATTGCTTCCCAGAGGTAGTGGATTATCGCCCCCCGTGATGCGCAAATCCTCCCAATAAAGCTGATGAGAGCCAGCCTCGTCGCTCACCCAATCCCGCTCGGTATCCCAAAATGGGCCGGCTTCGAGTCCTAGTACACGAAACCCGGCGCGCGCTAGCCGCTGCAACAGCACGCCACCTCCCGCGCCGACACCGATAATCAGGTAGTCAACTTCCTCATTTTCCGTGAACCGGGACATCGGCGCTTCGAGCCGCTGGATCGCGCCGAGCATATGGGGCTGATGGCTCGGCTTTGCGAACTCTCCGAGTAAGGGCGACTTCAAACGGCGCCTCGCTTGGGATGGGGGGCGGAATGCTCAATTGGACTCGGAATGGGTTCGTAGAGATCGGAAACAGAAGTGTCCGGCGCCTTCCACTCGTAGCGTCGTTCGTTCGATTCCCACGGCTCCGGTGAACCATTTTCCAGCCGGATATAGGCGCGTGGATAAGCCGGACCGCCAAAGCCGATCTCATCCCACGCCCACGGGTGGGCATAGTAAGCCTCTGCGCAATC
>DAHVFB010000031.1 GCA_027317185.1 Deltaproteobacteria bacterium | reverse complement strand
CTAATGCGCAAGCCGGTGTCCGCGCCGATTCGCGCCAGCACCAGCTTAACAATACGATCCTGATTGTGATAAGCGAAAATCGCGATGCCACTGGCCATCGCGACGGACACCAGCAGCAGCAGCGCAGCGATGCGAAGCGCTTTCACGAATTCGCAACGCCGGCGGCGCGCCTGCGCCGATAGCTGCCCCGGCACTGAAGTCCCGGACGGTTTGCTCTAGCCGATCCCCGCATCTGGCATGCTGTCCTGCAAACCGGCGCGATGCTTGTTGCGCAAGGCCGTCTTCAATATCCGATTGCGCAGCCGCACGGAAGCGGGTGTTACCTCGACCAGCTCCTCGTCATCGATCCATTCGAGCGCCAAATCGAGCGACATTTTGAGCGGCGTGGTAAGCCGGATGGCTTCATCGTGGCCCGAGGCCCGCATATTGGTCAGTTTCTTCTCGCGGCAGACATTGACCGCCAGATTGATCTCCCGCGAATACTCGCCGGTGATCATGCCCTCGTAAACCGGCTCGCCGGGACCGACAAAAAATTTCCCACGTTCCTGCAGATGGAATAGCGCATAGCCGGTCGTCACGCCGTCACGATCCGAGATCATCGCGCCATTCTGGCGGGATCGTATTGGACCGCACCATGGCGAGTAGCCGTTGAAAATCGAGTGCATCACGCCGGTGCCGCGGGTCTCGGCCAGGAAGCGGCTGCGGAAGCCGATCAGTCCGCGCGCAGGGATCTCATACTCAAGCCGCACTCGGCCACCCGAGTAGGTGGTCATGCTTTGCATCCGGCCACGCCGCGCCGACAGCAGTTGCGTGACGACGCCGATGCCTTCCTCGGGGATGTCGACGATTAGCATTTCCATCGGCTCAAGCAGCGCCCCATCGGAAGATTGACGGGTGACGACGGTCGGCTTCGAGACCGCCAGCTCATAGCCCTCGCGCCGCATGGTCTCAACAATAACTGCGAGCTGCAGCTCGCCACGGCCAAGAATCCGCCACGCATCGGGGCTGGCCTGATCGATATGAATGCTCACATTGCGGCGGGATTCCTGTTCGATACGCTCGCCCAGCTTGCGCGACGTGACGTAATCGCCCTCGCGTCCCGCCCATGGCGAGGTATTCACTGCGAAGGTCATCGCCACCGTTGGTTCGTCGATCCGGATGGGCGGCAGGGGCCGGGGCTGCGCAGAGTCAGTAATGGTTTCACCCATCGCTATATCTTCAATCCCGGCCACCATCACGATATCGCCAGCCGCCGCGCGATCGAGATCGACCCGCTTAAGGCCGTTCCATCCGTAAAGCCGCACGATCTTGCAGTCGCGCCGGCTGCCGTCGAGGCGGCACAGCGCGTAGCTGCCGCCCACCCGCAACTCACCCGCCAGCAGGCGTCCGATTGCGAGCCGGCCGACATAATCGTCGTAATCCAAATTATTAGCCTGAAACTGGACCGGCGCGTCCGGATCCACTTCGGGACCCGGCAAATGCTCCACGATAGTCTCAAACATCGGCCGCAAATCGATACCCGCTTCGCGCACGTTCAGACTTGCGGTGCCGGTTCGCGCATTGCTGTAGAGCACCGGAAAATCAAGCTGTCTCTCTTCCGCGCCGAGATCGATAAACAGATCGTAAATCTCGTCGAGGACCTCGGCCGGGCGCGCATCCGAACGATCGATCTTGTTGATGCAAACGACAACCGAAAGATGTGATTCAAGCGCCTTGCGCAAAACGAACCGGGTCTGCGGCAACGGCCCTTCGCAGGCGTCAACCAGCAGCACGATGCCGTCAACCAGGGTCAGCGTGCGTTCCACCTCGCCGCCGAAATCGGAATGGCCGGGAGTATCAACGATGTTGATCCGCGTGTCTTTCCATACGATGGAGGTGTTCTTCGCAAGAATTGTGATGCCCCGCTCGCGCTCGAGCGCACCGGAGTCCATCACCCGATCGACCACCTGCTCGTTGGCGCGAAACGCACCCGCCTGTCGAAGCAGTGCATCGACCAGCGTGGTTTTTCCATGATCAACGTGGGCGACGATAGCTATGTTTCGAATGTCTTTTCGCTGCATCTGGATACTAAAAGGCGACCGTGCCGAAAAGCGGCCCGGCCGCACACGGGCTTATTGTAGCTTGCATTTGACAGAGTGTAAACGCGCCCGGGAGCGCGCCGAAGTCAGTAATGGCGGAATTGATAAGCGCGGCCGGAATTTTTCCGGCAATTTATGGAGGCGGCGGCACGATCGCGCGCGCCCCGCCATTTTCGCTTTCGAGCTGCTGAATCATCTGTTCGATATGTTTGATTTCGATCACCTGCCAGCGCCCGCTAACCGAATCGCGCTTCATTCGAACATCCCATACCCGCCCGCGCGGGTCAGTGAAGTGCGTATATGCGTTGTCGCCGTTACGATGGATCATCGCGATCGAGGCCAGCACCGCCCAGCCCGGCATCTGCACGTTTTTCGCGCCATTATCCACCTGCCGTTGCGTCCAGGTGTCAACCATCGCAGCGACCGGCTGGGCGAACATGTCCACCGCACCCTTCCCAACCATCTGTTCAAGCACGTTACCGGCATCCGTTCGCTGCTGAACCATCTCGTAGCCGGCATTCCTAACCACGCTGGGAAAGTTCACGTAGGTTGCCGCGGTCGCACCGTCGCGAGCGTCGATCGCGTGCTTCATCTGGTAAACCGCATACGAGGGTGTGCCCGGAAGATAGAAAATCGCCCATGCGGCAACTACGGAAATTACGAGAATCGCCGTCCAATGCCTGATCGCAAAGCGTCCCATCAACGACTTATCCCCCTCGGCACCGGCATCTAGCTCTTACGGGTGAGCAGGCTGGCCGCAGCCTGGTCGATGATCCACATGACCTCGCTCTGTCCCGCCAAAGCCATTTGCGCGGGATATCGCTCGGGGTCGCGGGAACCTTCAAGCACGTTCTTCACCGCCTGCGCTTTTTTCTCGCCGGTGACGATGAATAAAATTCGTTCGCTAAGACTGATTACCGGCACGGTCAGACTCACGCGCCGGGCGGCCTCGGCGGGAACGTTGACCGCCACCGCCAATCGCGTTTGCTCATGAAGAGCGGGATCACCGGGGAACAGGGACGCCATATGGGCGTTGTCGCCAAGCCCGAGCAGCATCAGATGAAAACGTGGAAACTCGCCTTCATCCAACGAGAACGACTCGCGCAGATCGTCTTCATATTTCCGCGCCGCCTGCTCGGGATCGTCCTCGCCGCGAATTCGATGAACCTGCTCGGGGCGCAGTTCCAACCGTTCCAGCATGGTGCGGTCGGCCATCCCGTAATTGCTGGCCTGGTCATCTGGCGGCACGCAACGCTCGTCACCCCAGAAGAACTGAACCTCCTTCCAATCGACGCTCAGATGGAAGCGCGTCGCGAGCAATTCGTAAGTTTTTACTGGCGTTGATCCGCCAGTCAGACAGAGGCGAAATTCAGCATGAGTGCAGATCGCCTCGCCGGCCACATGGGTAATTTCCTCAGCCGCGCGCACGCACGCCGCCTCGGCATCTTCGAGCACCACAATCTTCGGTTCGCTCATTGAAAGGGCAACCTCGTGATCTAGACGCGCGACAGCAGTTTGAGCGCGCGATCGACCACGTTCTCCACCGTAAAGCCAAAGTATTCGAGGACTTTTTGAGATGGGCCAGAAGCGCCGTACCTCGTCATGCCAAGCACATCCCCATCGAGCCCGACCCATCGATACCAGCCCAGCGGCACCGCGGTTTCGATCGCCAGCCGCTTGCGGATTGACGGCGGCAGCACCGCGTCGCAATAGGCGGCGTCCTGCGCCTCGAACAACTCGAAACTGGGCATACTGACGACCCTGATCGCATGTCCGCGATTCTCCAGTTCGGTTTTAGCGCCCACCGCCAGATGCAATTCCGAACCGGTCGCAATCAGGATCAATTCGGGCGCGCGCCCTTTGGTCTCGGTGAGGACGTAAGCGCCGCGTCTGAGTTCGCCCGCCGGGGCCATAGCCGATCGATCGAGAGTTGGAATCTTCTGGCGCGTCAACGACAGCATCACGGGGCCGTGCTTATGCGTCATCGCAACCCGCCAGGCCTCGGCGGCTTCGTTGGCATCGCCGGGCCGAATCAGCGTCAGGTTGGGAATCGCGCGCAGCGCGGTCATATGCTCAATCGGCTGATGGGTCGGTCCGTCCTCGCCCACTCCGATTGAGTCATGGGTGAATACATAGATTACCTGTATGCCCATCAGCGCAGACAGCCGGATCGATGGACGGCAGTAATCGGTGAAAACCATGAAGCTCGATCCGTAGGGGATGAAGCCGCCATGCAGCGCAATCCCATTGAGAATCGAGCACATTCCATGTTCGCGGATGCCGAAGTGCAGATTGCGTCCAGCCCATGAACCAGGTTCAAAGCTGCCGCCGTCTTTGACATCGGTGAAAGTCGATTCATTCAGATCGGCCGCGCCGCCAAACAGGTTCCAGACCTTTTTCGCAATCGCCTGCTGCGCCTGCGAGGCCGATTGGCGCGTGGCCAGTTCATCCTTGGGCGTAAACCGGGGGAGATCGGAATCCCATCCCGCGGGCAACTCACCCTTGAGCATCGCGGTGAACTCGGCCGCTTCGGCGGAATGTTTCGTGCGATATTGCTCGAATTCGCGATTCCAATCCGACTCGAGCTTCGCGCCGCGGTCGACGCATTTGCGAAACTCGGTCAGCGCCTCGTCCGGTACATAAAACAACGGCTCCGGCGGCCATCCGTAATTCTTCTTGGTGAGTTTGACTTCCTCGACTCCGAGCGCCTTGCCATGCGCTTCCGGCGAGTCCTGGTAATGCGGACTGCCGTACCCGATATGGCTGCGCACGCGAATCAGCGATGGACGCCCGGTCTCCGCGATTCCATTTTCAATCGCGATTGTCAGTGCGCCGAGATCGTTGGCATCTTCGACCACCTGGGTATGCCAGCCATAGGCGTCGAACCGGCGGCATACGTCTTCGGTAAAAGCGATCTCGGTATGCCCGTCGATGGTTACGTGATTGTCGTCGTAGAGGTAGATGATATTGCCGAGTCCGAGATGGCCCGCGATCGACGCCGCCTCGCTCGACACCCCTTCCATCAAATCACCGTCGCTTACAATCGCGAAGACCCGATGAGCAAACAGACTTGCATTCTCGCGCTCGAAGCGTGCCGCCAGATGCTTCGCCCCGATCGCCATCCCAACCCCATTGCCGAAGCCCTGCCCCAGCGGTCCGGTGGTGGTTTCCACACCCGGAGTCATGAAGTGCTCCGGATGCCCTGGCGTGCGGCTGTTAAGCTGGCGGAACTGCTTGATATCGTCGAGGGTCAGGTCGTAACCGGTGAGATAAAGCAGGCTGTAGAGCAGCATCGAGCCATGGCCCGCCGATAGCACGAAGCGGTCGCGGCCAAACCAGCCGGGATTCCTGGGATTATGCCGAAGAAAGCGCGTGAACAGCAGATAGCCCACCGGCGCCATCCCCATCGGCAGTCCCGGATGACCCGAATTGGCCTTCTGCACGGCGTCGATCGCGAGGACGCGGATTGAGTTGATACAAAGCTGATCGAGATTTCCAGACGATTTTGTTTCGCTTGCCACTGCTTACCGCATTCCCATTCGGCCAGGTTGATAGCGGCGATATACCGCTGGTTGCGATCGATCGCGAGATCGATTCCGATCCAGACCATGTAACACCGTCACGGTGAACAGTTCCATCGTTTTCAAATTCACGAGCTAGTTCAAGCCCCACGCCTGCAGCAACTGCACGGTCGCAGAGCCTTCGCATTCCAGGAAACGGGAAAACAGTACTCAAATTTCACGCAGCCAATTCTCGCAGGGAAGGCCCTCGATCCGGGCAAACTTGCGCTCGTTGCCGGTCACGATGGCATAGCCGAGCGCGACAGCCTGAGCAGCGATAAGCAGATCGTTGCCGCCGATTGGCTGACCGCCCTGTTCAAGGCGTGCGCGGAGCAGGCCATAGGCGGTTTCGGCTGGCGCCTCGAAGGGCAGCACGTCGAGTGCGCCGAGCACCGCTTCAAGCTGCGTGGTGAGTCGCGACGATCCCTTTTTCGTGGCCCCGTAACGCAATTCCGCCGCAACAATTATGCTGGTGCAGACCTGCGTTTCGCCAACCTCGCGGATGTGTTGCGCCACTCGGCCTTGCGGGTTGCGAATAAGGTCGGAGACAATGTTGGTGTCGAACAGGTAACGCATCAAAGCTCGACCGGATCGAGGGCCAATTCGGGAATCAGCGGAAAATCCTCATCGAGCGGGGCGAGGGTGGCCAGCACCGCCAGCAGGGACTTTGGCGCGGTGGGTTCGATGATCAGCCGATCGCCTTCCTTGCGCATGATGGCGTCCTCGCCGGGAAGCTCGAATTCGCGGGGAATCCGCACCGCCTGATTGCTACCGTTCTTGAAAAGTTTGACATGTCGTTCGCGGTTCACGATCACCTCATTGGCATATGTTAACGCATATGGCGAATGGATTCATGTAGCAATTTCCACCTCGCTCATTACCTACCTTGAAGGGCTAGTTCCAAACGACTTTCGGTCATGGGAATTGGTCTCTGCGAACAGGTACCTTTGGGTGGAGCGCCGTTTCTGATAAAAATTCTTCTAATGTCTCCGGAGGAATGCGGATCTAAATGAGATCACGGGTGGATCGGCGAGTGGTCGTGACCGGACTGGGCCTGGTCACCCCGCTCGGTACCGGTTTGGAAAAGAACTGGGAAGCGTTGATCGCGGGCCGTTCGGGCGTCGGCCTGATCGATCGTTTTAACGTAGACGATTTCCCTTCGCGCATCGCGGGCGAGGTGCGCGATTTCGATCCGCTCGACTGGATCGAAAAGCGCGACGTCAAGAAGATGGACCTGTTCATTCAGTATGCGGTCGGGGCCGCCGAGCAGGCGATGCGCCAATCGGCTCTCCAGGTCACCGAGGACAATGCCGACCGGCTCGGGGTTCTGATTGGCGTCGGGATCGGCGGGCTGTGCACGATCGAGGAAAATCATCTCGCATTTCTCGACAGCCGTCTCAAGCGGGTGACCCCGTTCTTCATCCCCAAGCTGATCGGTAATCTCGCGCCCGGCCAGATCGCAATCCGCTATGGCGCGCGCGGCGTGAACCTGACCACCACCAGCGCCTGCGCCTCAGGCAGTCACGCCATCGGCGAAGCCTTCCGGATGATTCGTGGGGGCTATCTCGATGCCGCCATCACCGGCGGCGCGGAGGCGGCCTTGACGCCGCTCGGAGTCGGCGGGTTTATCGCGATGCGCGCGCTGTCGACCCGCAACGATTCGCCCGAAGCCGCCAGCCGGCCATTCGATCGCGATCGCGACGGCTTCGTTATCTCGGAAGGAGCAGCCGCGATGATTCTCGAAGAACGCGACAGCGCCATCCGCCGCGGCGCCACCATACTGGCGGAAATCGTAGCCTATGCCGCCAACGGCGATGCTTATCACATCACCTCGCCCTCGCCGGAGGGCACCGGCGCCGCCAAATGCATTCAGTTGTGCCTGGCGGACGGCGATATCGATATTCGCGATATCGGCTATATCAATGCACACGGGACTTCGACGCCCCAGGGCGATCTCGCCGAGACCCATGCGATCAAGCTGGTGTTCGGCGAACATGCCGCGAAAATTGCGATCAGCTCGACCAAGTCGATGACCGGCCATACGCTGGGCGCCGCCGGCGCGATCGAATCAGTCTATACCGTGCTGGCTATCGACCGGGGCATAATTCCGCCGACGATCAATTATGAGCATCCAGATCCTGAATGCGACCTCGATTACGTGCCGAATACCTCGCGCAAGCTCAACGTCAAAGTTGCGTTGAACAACTCGTTTGGGTTCGGCGGCACCAACACCACGCTGGCGTTTCGAGCCGCGGCGGACAATTAACGGACGTTTAGATGGGCTCCAGAATCGTTGGCACCGGACGCGCGCTGCCGCGCACACGACTCGTTAATCAGGATCTCGAAAGCCGGCTGGATACGTCGGATGAATGGATTCGTAGCCGCACCGGAATCGAGCAGCGCTATGTGCTGACTAACGGCGAATCGCTGGTCGATATCGCCGCCGAGGCGAGCCGGACCGCACTTTCGCGCGCTGGCTTGAAACCCTCCGATCTTGAGGCGATCGTGGTCGGCACCGTTTCCTCGGACTTCGGCTTTCCATCCTTTGCCTGCCAGTTGCAGGACCGGCTGGGAATCACCGATATTCCCGCGTTCGATTTGGCCGCCGCCTGCTCGGGGTTTATCTATGCACTTTCGGTAGCCGACGCCTCCATGCGATCGGGCGACTGGAAGCGCGTTCTAGTGGTGGGCGCCGATGCGCTCTCCACGATGGTCGATTGGAACGACCGCCGCACGGCCGTGCTGTTCGGCGATGGCGCAGGCGCCTGCGTGCTGGTGACCGAGCCGGGACCGCGCGGCGTACTCGGTAGTCTGCTGCGCTCCGCGGGCCAGCATTGGAACCTGCTTTCCGTTCGCAATAGCGCAGGCACCCGCTGCACTTACGACTCCGAAGTCCGCCGCACCGCCGACGAGGGCATCCAGATGCGCGGTCCCGAGTTGTTCCGTATCGCGGTCCGCAGCATGGAGGAAGTGACCCGCAGGGTGGTCGAAAAGGCCGGCGTGCGGCTTGAGGATGTTGCGCTGA
Organism: Deltaproteobacteria bacterium; assembly: GCA_027317185.1. Lineage (GTDB taxonomy): Bacteria > Desulfobacterota > Binatia > Binatales > Binataceae > JAJPIG01. The sequence continues at coordinate 25,396 of DAHVFB010000031.1, read as the reverse complement.
TTTTGCCGCATCAGGCCAATGCGCGCATTATCAATGCAGTCGCCGATCGGCTCGGTCTGAGCGCCGACAAGGTTTTCCTGAATGTTGGCCGCTACGGCAATACCTCAGCCGCATCGGTTCCAATCGCGCTCGACGAAGCCCTCGAAGCGAACCGGATTCACGACAACGATCTGGTGCTCTTGAATGCCTGTGGTGGCGGACTCACGTGGGGCGCGAATCTGGTCCGCTGGTAGGCCGCCGGATTGCTTTCATTACCAGAGTCTCGCTTGTGGCGCTGGACGAATTCAGCCTGCAGGTCGCGACGAAGCAGCGCCGATGCTGGATGAACTGATCAAGCGCCGCGTCCTGATTGTCCTTGGGAAAGGCGGCGTCGGTCGCACCGCTGTCAGCGCCGCGCTGGGCCTGGCAACTGCCCGAACCGGCCGGCGTGTCTGCGTGATCGAATACGACACCGGCGCGCCGATGGCCGCGATGTTCGGACATGCGCCGGCTTACGTGCCGATCGAGGTCGAAAGCGGGCTGTTCCTCGCCGCCCTCAATGGGCCGCGCACGCTCGAAGAGTATTTAAGTCTCACGGTGCCGAGCCCACGGGTTTTGCGCAGCGTGCTTTCGAGCCGGTTGTATAATTATTTCATACAGGCCGCGCCCGGCCTGCGCGAGCTAATCATGATCGGTAAGCTGTATCATGAAATCGAGCGGCGGCCGGCAAACCTGCCGCCCTGGGATGTGGTGATCTTCGATGGACCGGCGTCGGGCCAGGCGCTCGATTTGCTTAGAATGCCGGCCACGGCGCACGAGACCTTCGGCGCCAGTATCGTCGGCCGCGAAGCACATAACGTCACGGCTTTCCTCCATGATCCGACAAAATGCGCGGTGGTGCAGATCGCCACCGCCGACGGTCTCGCGGTGTCTGAAACGATAGAATTCCACCAAGCACTGAAAGACATCGCGATGCCGCCCGCCGCCATCGTCTTCAACCGGAAATTTTCAGTGCCATACGGGCCGCCCGCCGTCTCCGCCCTTGCCCATCTGGCGCAGCGCCCCAATGGATCGGAGTGGGGTTCATATGCCGTTCGCGCACGCCGATTACTCGATGCGGCGGATCGAACCGATCAGGCTGCGCACACGCTACATGAACAAACCGGGACGCCGATCATTGAATTGGCCGAGCATCTGAACGTGCACGGTCGCGAGCTGATCGAAAAGCTGGCCGCCGAACTGGCGGTCGGATTCAACCGCCATCGACCCTCCAGAGAAAAATCAATTCATCTCGGATAACTGACAGGTGATGAAGTGAAATCCGCCGGACTCGCAATTGCAATCCTTACAGTAGCTCTTATTTCCTTCGCCCCGGCGGCCGAGTCCGCCCAGGCGCGGCCGTGGCTGTGCCGCGACAAGCCGGTCTTCTCGGCTTCCAGTCCGATGCGCTACCAGGTGACGCGCGAGGCGGGCGGCAGGCGCTGGCGGCTGTTGTTGATGTCGTTTGATCCGATGGGCGGCCATGACGGCTTCACGATCGTGCATTCGCGCGACCTGAGCAGCTCAGAGCATCGCGTCGGCGGCCAAATCGCGGCCGGACGTTATTTCGCGGTGGCCCAATATCTCGAAGGCGGCGAATGGATTTGCCCCGGCTACTCGCAGCTCGCCGGCGCCACCCCGCCGGGTGAGATCGCCGAGGTCTGCTATGGCGCCGAATCCACCAATTGCGCGGTCAAACTGAACGTGATGCCGACTAACGCGGGCGCATCGCCCGGCGCGCAATAGCGGGCCGTCCATGAGTCATGGCGTTGGTTGCATCAGCCGGGCGGCGTATCATCGAGCGACGATAATTTTCGTCGGCAGCCACAGATGTTCGGCTGGAATCATACCATCGAGTTTCCGCGAGTTTTCTACTACCAGCAAATCGGAGGCGCGGCGCGCCGCGTGAGATAAATGCCTTATTACATAATGGGAGTGAATCGCACCGAGAAAGGCGTTCACACGGTCACCGATCTAGCGCAGAAGATTGCAGCAATTACGAAAGAACGACGGCAGCTCAACGGCCGTATGATCAGCGCATGGGCAACCTTCGGCCGCTACGAGATTATGTTCGTGGTCGAGTTTCCCAGCGATCACGAAGCGCTCGAGATCGTGCAATCGAATACCATCGATGGCCTGATCACAGTCGAGGTATCGGAAGCGATACCATTGCAGGAGTTTGCCGAAATACTCGCCCAGCCTGACTGACGCGGTTCCCTTGTCGGCGGTCCGGCCGTCGGACCACTAACCAGGTGCGGGTACGTTTGAGGGGACACGCGGCAGCGGGATCAACACCACAAACGACAGCATCGCGGCTGCGAAAGCGAACGCGATCGCCCCCCGGTAACTGCCGGTTACATCGACGATCCGGCCGGCCAGCGGCGCTCCGACCAGCGCTCCCACGCCGGTGCTGGTCCACATGATACCCATCACGGTTCCAAGTTTCCGGGTGCCGAACAGATGAGCCAGCACCGCCGGCGCCAGCGCTACGTAACCGCCATAGCCAACGCCCATTACCAGTGTGAACAGCACCATCGTCAAATAAGAATTGGCGCACAGCCAGATACCGTAACTCAGCCCGAGCGCGAGAAAACTTAACTGGTACAGGCGCACCACCCCGGTACGATCGCCCAGCGCGCCCAGCCCCAAACGTCCCACCACGCTGGCTGCCCCGATAAAACTGACCAGGGCCGCGGCCGCGACCTCGCTCGATCCGTGTTTTTGTGCGAACGACGGTAGGTATACGAACGGCACGAACAACGCCAGCGAGAGTAGCCCGACCGAAAGATACAAGCGGACGAAGGCTGGATTACGGATAGTTGCGCGCAGATCGAGTGGCGAATGGCTGAAATGAACCGGCGGCGCCTGCGCAATCCAGCCGCATACGAACATCGCGACAGCGGCGGCGCTCCCGAAGATCACGTAGGTGGTGCGCCATCCGGCCCAGTGAATCAAGGCGGCGGCGACCGGCGGCCCGAATACGGTACCGCATCCCACCCCCGATACTGCGATTCCCAATGCGGTATTGCGCCGCCGCATGAACCATCCCACCACCACCGTGGTCATCGGCACGTATGCGCAGGCCACTCCCACGCCAACCGCGATGCCATAGGTCACATAGCCGATCCACAGCCGATCGATGTCCGCGGTGACGATCAGCCCGAGGCCCATGACGATCGCGCCGCTGCACACCACCGGCCGCGGTCCGAAGCGATCCGTCAGATGACCGGTCAACGGACCGAGAATCGACCACAGAAATACCGTCACCGAGAAGACGAGTGAGGTGCTGCTCAGGCTGGCGCCGAACTCGGAAACCATCGGCTTGAAAAATGCCCCGAAACTGTAGGCGACAGCATAGACCGCGAACATCTCAACGAAGGCCGCGAACACCATTCGCCAGGCCCGCGCGGAATCGAACTCGGCGAGTACGCCCTGCCCGGCGATAGCTTCAGCAGCTTGATGCGACACTGGTCTCAGCTTCGGCTTCAGATGGCGATCCCAGCCGGGAGCAGCGCCTCTAAACGGCGCGGGGGAACCCCTTGCGGACCGGTGAAACCGCCTTCATGAGCGAACGGAACGCCGCGCAGTTTGATAGTCGGCCACTCGAAAGTACTGAGAAAATTGGAGGCGGCGAGCGGATTCGAACCGCTGAATCGAGGTTTTGCAGACCTCTCCCTTAGCCACTTGGGTACGCCGCCCCGCAAACTCAATGAGGCTATGGTGATGCGCCGGGACAGTGTGAGCCTAGCACGACTGGTCAGGCCGCTTGAAGTGCCAGCTCGTATGTTAATGCCCCCAGTCGCAACTCTCGCATTTTTTATTTCTGTTTGGCTGCGAACCCGATCGCATCCACCATTTCCGCCGGCTCGGGCCGAACAGTATGGTCTACATCCACATTTGTGTGCCGAATTATCCCCTGGCGATCGATCACGAACGATCCTGGAATGGGCAAGCTCCACGAATCGTCGCCGTTGAATTTCTCCAAATCCACACCTAATTTCTTATAGGCTTGACGCAACTCGTCGGAAAACTGAAATACCAGGCCGAATTTTTTGGCGACCGCATTGCCTTGATCAGACAACAAGTCAAAGTCGAGCTTATGCTGGTCGACCATTTCCTTACTGAATTGTTCAAGCTGAGGCGAGATCGCGATCAAATTCCCACCGGCTGCACGGATGTCCGCGGTGACCTTCGCCAGAGCTGCCAGCTCGGCGTTGCAATAGGGTCACCACTTACCCCGATAGAAGCTTAGCCCCAGCGGACCTCGGGTTAGCAGCGCGGCCGAGGATACCATCGCGCCATCCTGATTGGGCAATGAAAACTCGGGTGCGCGGTCGCCAACTTTCAGCGTGCGCGCGGCTATTCCCGTCGCCCGCAGATCGTCAAGCCCCTTTTTCATCACGGCTTGGATCTCCGGCGGTATCCGATCGGCGGAAGCCGCCTTCATTGCCGCGAGCTGTTCCTTTAGCGTCATATTTCACCCTTGTGCAATTTCGCAGTTACATTCGGGACGTTTTCGAAAACGGTTACTTATGGACGCCATTCGCGAGTCTTGCGCGGTATCGGTACGGGATCGGGATATTTACAGATCACGTTGAGCACCGCCTGGCGTTTCTCCTCGCGGACCGCCTTAAGCGCCCGCCGCAGGGCCGGAACCATCTCCGATGGTTCCTCGACTCGTTCGCCGTAGCCGCCGAAAGCGGTCACGATCTTGTCGAAATCCGGCGAAGGCCCCAGGTCACTCAGCGGAAAGTTCTTGTGCTTGCGCGCGTAGCCATCGGGATGCACGTACAGGCACGCATCCATCACCGCGCGCCAGCATTGATTATTGTAAACCACGAACAGCACTGGAATATTTTGCGCGCGCGCGACGAAATGGGCGGCGCTGGGAGAGCCGAAAATATACGCGCCATCGCCCACCGTGCAGATTACGGTGCGATCGCCAGAGCCGAGCTTCACGCCCAGCGCCGCGCCCAGCCCCCAGCCCAATCCGCCCGACGGTGGACTTTGGAAGTAGGTACCCGGTTCACTGAATTCGCTCTGCAAAGGCGAGAGGTCGTATTCGTTGACGCAGATCGTGTCCGCATCCTTGACCTCGTTGATACAGCGCGAGACCCAAGCCGGATCGATCGGCTTGTCGTTGCGCGTGCTCAAGCCGGTATTGCGCCAGGCCGCGCGTTGTTTGTCGTGCACTTTGGTCCAGCGCTGAACCCGGGTTTCAATCTCCTTGCGCTTCATCGGCAGGTAAGGCTCGATAGCGCGGTTGAGCGCAGCAAGCCCGGCCTCAGGATTGACGGTGATCGCGATATCGGCCGGGAAACCCCAAATCGGATAATTGGAGTTGAGCGGATCGGTACCCATCTGGATTACGGTCGCGTTAAGCTTGGGCTCGGCCATCGCCGGATACCAGGGCGCATCGGATTCGACCGCCAGGATCACGTCGGCATCCGCCAGCAGTTCGTGTGGATTGAAGCCCAGATGCATCGGATGAGCGGTTGGCAGATTCATGAAATAGCGGCCCGGCGTTTCGACCACCGGGATACCCATCGATTCGGCAAGGATGGCAAGCTGTCCGACTGCGCCATGCCACATTCCGGCCTGCGAGGTGATGATCAGCGGATTGCGCGCCTTCGCCAGCGCGGCAGCGGCTTCTTCGATACCCTCGGGCGTGGTATGCGCCAGCTCGGGCGGCCGTACGCGCGCGGTGGAAGAAAAGCTGAAAGATTTGCATTCTTCGGCCAGTACTTCGCGCGGCAGCGTCAAATATACCGGACCGCGCGGCTCGGCCATCGCAAGCGATAGCGCTCGATCGACCACGGTCTCGAGCTGGTCGAAATTGCGCAGTTCGTAATCCCACTTGGTCCATTCGCGCGCGATACCACCCTGATCGAAGGATTCCTGCGCCCAATGGATATAGATGTTGCGCGAGGCCGGTGAGCCTTTTTCCGTGATCGGAGTGCGTCCCGCCGAAAAGATGATCGGCACCTTGGCGCGAGAGGCATTGATCATCGCGTTGAGCAGGTTCGCGGTTCCCACGGTCACGTGGACCATCACCACCTGGGGCCGTCCGGTGGCGAGATAGTAACCATGCGCCATGCTGGCGGCGACCATCTCGTGCGGCACCGTCATCGGCTTGGGCACTCGCTTGCGCTCATGGGTGAGCCGCGCGAAGCCATCGATGATCGAGGCGAAGTCGGTCCCGCCATTGGCGAAAAAATAGTCGATACCGCGAGCGCCGAGCAGGCTGAGATACGCCTGTGCGGTATTGGAAACTTTTACGGTTTCGCGGCCGACCAGCTTGGGCCGACTCGATTGTGAATCCTGGGCGCGCTTTCTTACGGCCACCGGAAAATCCTCCTCAAAGGGCCTGCGCGGGTAAATGACCGCGCGAAGCTGTTCGGCATGCCTTCTGAACGCGGCGGAAACTATGCCGGCCGCGTGGCAACTCGATCGAAAGCATTAGCATAAAAATTTCCGTAGGGAAGGTCTGCATCAAGCCCATCCCATTTCACCGAACCAGGCGCAGTTAGGAATCGCGGGTTTCTTCGCGCCGTATACTCCACTCACTCGAATAATAACCCGGCTTTTGGGTCTATCGCTTCTCTAATCGATACTGAGTACCACTTTGCCCGCGATTTCGCGGTTCCACAAACGCTCGGCGAATTTACCGATCTCGTTCCATGAGCCACGCACTTCGATCGGCGATCGCAACCGTCCCGCGGCCATCAGGCTGACCAGGCGCGCCAAACCCTGCGCCGCCGACTCGCGTTTAACCTCGTCAAACAGGATGAAGCCGTACAGAATTCCCGCGCCCGAATAGAACTGGCGCGCGTCGAAGGTCACTTCGGGTGTATCCGAGGTGCCGAACAGTACGCACATCCCGGCGGGACGCAGCATCGAAAGCGCGGCGGCTAATGACTTGCCGCCGATCGATTCGAGTATCAGATGGTATGGACCGAAACGCGACGCGCCTTCCGGATCGTTACCGACCAGCACCTCGTCCGCACCGCAATCGCGTGCGTACTTTGCCCGTTCGGCCCGGCTGACACAGGCGACCACGCGGGCACCCGAGAGCTGGGCCAGTTGGACTGCGAACTGCCCCACTCCGCCTGACGCGCCGGTAATCAGCACCGGCCGTCCCAGCAGCGATCCGTTCTTGCCCAACGCATAGAGCGCGGTCATTCCGGCCACCGGCAGCGTGGCGGCGGCTTCAAAGCTGATCGAATCAGGAATCGCCGCCAGCGATCCGGTTGGAATCGCCAATAGTTCCGCCCATGCCGCCACCGGCAGGAATCCGACCACGCGGGCACCCGCCTTCGGTCCCGATCCGTCAGCCGCGGCAGCTTCCACCACTCCAGCGACATCCCAACCCGGACGCCATCCGGCTTGCGCCGCGCGGGCGCGCCGAATCTCTCCCAGATTTAACGAGATAGCCCGCACGCGAATCATCGCCTCGGACCCCCCGGCGCTGGGCGCAGCCACGTTCCTTACCGCCAAACGTCCGCTTGCCGTGGGATCGACCACCACCGCGCGTATCTGATTCATTGTCATTCTCCCTGGCAAATCTCAGCTACTGTTTCAGCTACTACAGGTCGAGAGCGTCCGCCAACTGCGCGACTTTTTTACCGTCGATAATTGTACTGATTATCATCCCTCCAACGGGACACACATAGTAAACTGCGATCGATGACCGCGAACGAAAGCGGCGCACGTCGCGAAAAAATGATTGGCGCCGGTTATGGCCTCGGCGCGGCAGCGTTGTTCGGGGCGAGCGCGCCCTTGTCGAAATTGCTACTGGGCCACGCCGGGCCGCTGATCGTCTCGGCTTTTTTATACCTCGGCGCGGCCGCCGGCCTGTTTATCTTGCAGCGTGTTTCGAGCCGCGTTTCAATCGCGAAAGAGGCTGCGCTGCGCGGACGCGACTTCGCGTTGCTGAGCGCCATCACGATACTTGGCGGAATCGCCGGTCCGATCCTCATGCTCTATGGTCTCACACGCGTTTCGGCATTGGCGGGATCGCTAGCGCTCAATCTCGAAGCGCCGTTTACAATTATCATTGCGGTAGTTTTGTTCCGCGAGTACCTGGGATCGCGCGCGATACTGGCCGCGCTGCTGATTATCGGCGGGACGATATTGCTCGGATGGGCACCGGGCAGCCTCCGCGCGGATAGCCTCGGTATCGGATCGATCGCGGCCGCCTGCCTATGCTGGGGAATCGACAATAATTTGACGCAGCGTCTGTCACTGCGCGATCCGGCTGCGATCGCGACTATCAAAGCGGCCGTCGCAGGGTTGACGACTTTGACGATCGCTTTCGCGATCGGCATGCCGTCGCCGGGTATCGGGATCGGCCTGGCGGCGCTGGCGATCGGATCGGTCTGTTATGGATTAAGTTTATATCTTGACGTTTTGGCGCTGCGGATGCTCGGCGCCGCTCGCGAGGCGGCCTACTTCGCGTCAGCCCCGTTCATCGGCGCCATTTTGTCTTTAGCAATCTTCCGGATGTTACCAGGAACGGCGGAGTGGATCGCTGCGGCTTCGATGGCGATCGGGGTGGCGCTGCTGATTCGTGAGAATCACAACCACGCGCATGTTCACGACGAGCTGGTCCACGATCATCTGCATTATCATGATCGGCACCATCTACATGCCCATCTGGCCGGTGAGTCACCGCATGAGCCACACGCCCATCCGCATCGGCATTCGGCGCTACGTCATGCGCACCCTCATGTCTCTGACCTTCACCATCGCCATCCTCATGGCGGCTGAGCGGGACACGATCGGTTAATTCTTGCCGGGCATGGGCGCCGCTCGTGGTCAAATTTTCAATCTGTTCACCATTGTGCAGCGCATTCAAATGCTTAAGATAAGCCAATAGCGCGAGCCGAATTGCGCGTTGGCTCTCATCAAGCTGCTTATGCAACAGATCAATTCCGAGCGGATCGTGCCTGCCATTGCTCATCGAGGGAGAACATCAGCAAGTCGCGAACCAATATCGGTTAGTATTCGGGCTTGAAATCGAAATGATGGATTGCTTCGATAAACCGCACAGTGCGTGTCTTCGAGCGCATTACGACGCTATTGGTCATCGCGCCGCCGGAAAAAAACCGTACGCCCTTCAGATAATCGCCGGTGGTCACCCCGGTTGCCGCGAACATCACGTTATCGCCCGCCAGATCGTCAAGCGAATAGCGATGCTGTAAATCGAGGATGCCGGCCGCGAGGCAGGCCTCGGTCTCCTGCGGATTACGCGGCACGAAGCGGCACTGCATATTACCGCCCGCCGAGCGAATCGCAGCCGCCGCGAGGACGCCCTGATGCGCGCCCCCGACGCCCATCAAAATGTCCACTTCGCCCTCCAAACGTGTGGTGGCGAGCGCCGCCGACAGGTCGCCGGCCGATAGCAGCTTGATACCAGCGCCGGCCTTGCGCACCTCGGCGATCAATTTCTCATGCCGCGGACGATCGAGAATCGCGACCCGCAGATCTTCGACATACACATTTTTGGCCGCGGCCAACGCCTTTAGATTCTCGGTCGGGGAGCGATCAAGATCGACCACGCCGCGGCCAATCGAACCGACCGCGAGCTTGTCCATATACGTGTCGGGGCAGCGCAGCAGTTTGCCGCGCTCCGCCAATGCCACGCAGGCGAGCGCATTGGGACCGCCAGTCGCGATAATCAACGAACCTTCGAGGGCGTCCAGCGCGACATCGACCTCGGGCCCGATACCGGTGCCGACGATTTCGCCCGCGTACAGCATGTCGGCGACATCCTGCTCGCCTTCGCCAATCACCACATGGCCATCCATCGCGACCGAATTCAGCGCCGCGCGCATGCCTTCACACGCCGCGCGATCAGCCAATCGTTCGTCGCCCTTTCCGGCGTAGCGCGAGGCCGCGAGCGCCGCCGCTTCGGTGGCGCGAACAACTTCAAGCGCGAGATTTCGCTCCATCGCGGCCCCTTTTGCTCAGTTCGCAGCGAGTCCGCTGGTGATGAGCGTCGCGATCAACTCGTAACCATGTTCAAAGAAAATTCCGGCGCCTGCCGCGTCCGCTTCGGTATAGCGCCGATCCGGATTTCCGGATCCCAGCGGCATCGTACTGCTCAAGATAGCAAAGGGTACCGGATCGTTCGAGTGCGTTTTCAGCATGCAGGGGGTGGCATGATCCGGCATCAGCAGCAGCGCAAACTCACCCATCGCGCGCAAGCCGGCCAGCATCGGACCGAGGATTAGTTCGTCGATCCGCTCGATCGCCTGCACCTTCAGATCGGCTCTTCCCATGTGCCCCGCTTCGTCCGGCGCCTCGATATGGAGCAGCAGGAAATCCTTGCGCCGCAGCGCGTCGAGCCCGTAGCGTCCTTTGGCGGCATAGTCGGTATCGAGAAACCCGGTGGCGCCCGGCACCGTGACGATCTCGAGACCCGCCAGCCGTCCCAGTCCATTCACCAGATCGACCGCGGAGATACAGGCCCCATGCAAAGCGAATCTATCGTGCAGCGTCGGCACCGCGGGCCGCAATCCCTGTCCCCAGAACCAGATCGCGCTGGCCGGCGGCTTTCCCGCCGCGCGCCGATCGCGATTGACCCGGTGATCGCGCAGGATTTCGCGCGCCCGATCCATCAGCGAACGCAAACGATTCGCGCCCTCGCCCGCCGGCAGATACGGCTCGATAGGCTGGCCGGTGATGTCATGCGGCGGGGTCAGTTTCGCGCCGGAAAGTCCCTCGCGCCAAATCATGAGATGGCGATAGCTGACACCATTGAAAAATTCTATTCCATCGCCCGCCATACCCGTCCGCAGATCGGCGACAATCGCCGCCGCTTCCGCGCTGGTGATATGGCCGGCGGTGAAGTCCTGCATGATCGGCGCGCCGTCAGGTCCGGGCGTGACCGCAACCAGGTTCATGCGAAACGCCACGTCGCGCGGTCCCATCTCGAGGCCCAGGCTGGCGGCCTCGATCGGCGCGCGGCCGGTATGGTAACGCGCGGGATCGTAACCCAACATCGTCATGGTGCCGACGTCGCTGCCTGGCGGCATCCCGGCCGGAATCGTGGCAACGAGGCCAAGTTGCCCCTGCGCCGCGATCGCGTCCATGTTCGGTTTGTGCGCCGCCTGCAGCGGAGTCTTGCCGCCCAGTTCGTCGCATGGCCAGTCCGCCATGCCATCGCCATGGATGATAACGTATTTCACGGCTCCCCCAGGTCGAGCCCCTACTCGCGCTCGAGTATTTTCAAAACCTTCGCCAAGTCCGGTTCAGCCACGATCGTATTGCTCAGATTTTTCAGCGCCGTATCGGGATCCTTCAAGCCATGTCCGGTGAGCGTGCAAACCACAACCGAACCGGGCTTGAGTCCGCCACTGGCGCCGAATTTAAGCGCACCCGCAACCGAGGCCGCGGAGGCCGGTTCGGCGAATATTCCCTGCAAAGCAATTAAGCGATAGGCCGAAAGAATTTCGGCATCGGTGACCATGTCGATCATGCCGCCGGATTCGTCGCGTGCAGCCGTCGCCCCGGTCCAGCTTGCCGGGTTGCCGATTTTGATCGCGGTGGCCACCGTATGCGGATCGTCAATCGGATGCCCCAGCACGATCGGCGCGGCTTCGGCCGCCTGATAACCCATCATCTTGGGCAATCGGTGAGAAAACCCTGCCGTCTGATATTCCTTGTAGCCAGCCCAGTAAGCGGTGATATTTCCGGCGTTGCCGACCGGCAAAAAATGATGAGTGGGCGCTTCGCCAAGCTGATCGCACACTTCAAACGCGGCAGTCTTCTGCCCCGCTATCCGATCCGGATTGACGCTGTTGACCAGTCGAATTCCAACCGGATCGTGCAACGCAAGGTCGCGCACCACCTTAAGGCAGATATCGAAGTTGCCGATAATTTCGAGTACGCGCGCCCCATGCATCACGCTTTGCGACAGCTTACCGAGCGCCACCGCGCCTTTTGGGATCAGCACGAACGCGCGCATCCCGGCGCGACCGGCATAGGCCGCGGCGGAGGCGGCGGTGTTGCCGGTCGAAGCGCAGATCGCCACCCGCGCGCCCTCGCCCAGCGCCTTGCTGACCGCCACCGTCATGCCCCGGTCCTTGAACGATCCGGTTGGATTGGCGCCTTCAAACTTAAGGTAAAACTTTATGTTTTGTCCGACTCGCTCGGCGATCGCGGGAGCTTCAATCAAAGGCGTATTGCCCTCGTTGAGGGTGACCACCGGAGTGCGATCGTCCACCGGCAGAAAGCGCCGGAAGTGCTCGATCAGTCCGGGCCAGCGGGTGAGCCGCTGGCCGCGATGATTGGCGTTCTCGGGTCGGACGGCCATAACTTTTACAGACGATCCTCAATTCTTATAAATGCGGGCGCGGCCTCGACGATCCGGCGCTGCTGAATCTGCCTGAGTGCGAGTCTCAGGTTTCGCTCGCGCGCCTGATGGGTCCGCATGATAACCGGCACGGTGCTTTCGGCCCCGCGCCCTTGCTGGATCACGGATACTATCGAAATTCCGTTGCGGCCCAAAACCGAGGCGATCGCGCCGAGTACGCCGGGCTGGTCACGCGCCGCGAAACGCAAATAATACTCGCATACCACGTCGTTCATCGGCTTGATACGGGCGCGCTTGAGTTCCGATAGCGGAAAGCCCAGTGGAAAGCCGCGGGCGGCAGGTCCGCCCATCCGCCGGCGCGCAAGATCGAGGACATCCGCGATCACGGCGGTGGCGGTCGGCATCTGTCCCGCTCCCGCGCCGAAATAGATCGTGGAGCCCAGCGCCTCGCTATGCACATTGATGGCGTTGTAGGCGCCGCGCACGCTGGCCAGCAGATTGCTGACCGGAATCATCGTGGGATGCACTCGCGCCTCGATCGTACCGTCGTCGTCCTTGGCGATCGCCAGCAATTTGATCACGTAGCCGAGATCGCGGGCATGCATAATATCGGCCTGCGTCACCTGCGCGATACCCTCGGTATGAACCTGGTCGGGCTTCAGCATCGCGCCGAACGCCAGCATCGCGAGCAGACATAGCTTATGGGCCGAGTCGTGTCCTTCGATATCCAGCGTGGGATCGGCTTCGGCCAGCCCCAAACGCTGCGCCTCGGCGAGTGCAGCGGAAAACTCGCTGCCGCGCTCACTCATGGTGGTGAGAATGGAATTGCAGGTGCCGTTGACAATCCCATGAACCGAGCGATGGCGATCGCCAGCCAGCGCATCGCGCAAGGTTCGAATCACCGGAATGCCGCCGGCCACGCTGGCCTCGAAACCGATAGCGCGGTCAGCGGCGGCGGCGGCGCGGAAAATTTCTGCGCCATGCCCGGCCAGCAGCGCCTTATTGGCGGTGACCACATCCTTGCCCGCGCGCAAAGCGCGTAAGATCAGGCTGCGAGCGGGTTCGTAACCGCCAAAAAGTTCGATTACGAGATCGACATCGGGCCGCTCCACCAGCGCGGACGCATCGCGGGTGATAAGCGCGGCGGTAATTCCGAGCTTGCGATCGGGCTTCAGACTACGATCGGCGATACCCGCCAATTCGATCGGCGCGCCGAGCTTTTGCGCCATCCGATCGCCGTTGTCGCGCAACAGCCTGACCACGCCGCCGCCGACAGTGCCGCATCCGAGCAGAGCTAACCGCACCGGTTTCAATCGCAATTCCGAAGCTGGTTGGAAGCCGTCAGGAAATGTTCGCCAGTTGGCCCGGCGCGGTTCCCAGACGCTGATTAAAGGCGTGCCGGATGCCGCGGCAGGCCTGGCGAATCCGATGCTCGTTTTCGATTAAAGCGAACCGCACGAAGCCATCGCCGTCCGCGCCGAATCCCACCCCCGGCGAAACCGCGACTTTGGCCTCGGTAAGTAGAAACTTGGAAAACTCCAGCGACCCCATGGCGCGAAACGGTTCCGGTATCGGGGCCCATACGAACATCGTGGCGCGCGGCTTCTCGACCGGCCATCCAGCGCGGTTAAGACCGTCGATCAGCACGTCGCGCCTGCGCCGATAAGTCTCGACGATTTCGCCCACACAGTCCTGCGGACCGTTAAGCGCGTGGATTGCCGCCACCTGCACGGGGGCAAACATGCCGTAATCGAAATATGATTTGAGCCGCGACAGCGCGCCGATCATCTCGGCATTGCCGACCGCGAAGCCAACCCGCCAGCCAGGCATATTGTAGCTCTTGGAGAGCGTGAAAAACTCGACGCCGATCTCTCTCGCGCCCGGCACTTCCATCAGCGAGGGCGCCCGGTAGCCATCGAAGCACAGGTCGGCGTAGGCGAAATCATGCGCTACCATGATCTCATTTTCGCGTGCGAACTCGACCACTCGGCGCATAAAGGCCGGGGGCACGGTGGCGGTGGTGGGATTATGCGGGAAGCTCATGATCAGAAATTTGGGCCGCGGCCAGCATCGCGCGACGGTTTCTGTCAGATGCTCGAAGAACTCCTCGCCCCGCTGCAACGGGACGCCCTGCACCTGCGCGCCGGCAATGATGCATCCGTATTTGTGAATTGGATAAGTCGGAGTGGGCGCCAACACCACATCGCCCTGATCGAGGATCGCCAGCGCCATATGCCCGATCCCCTCTTTGCTGCCGATAGTGGCAATTGCTTCGGAATCGGGATCGATCTCGACGTTGTAGCGGCGCCGGTACCAGTCGGCGATCGCCAGACGAAGCTTGTACACGCCACGCGATACCGAATAACGATGGTTGGGCGCCTTGGTCGCGGCCTCCACCATTTTGTTGACAATATGGGGCGGCGTGGCGCCGTCGGGATTACCCATCCCGAAATCGATGACGTCTTCTCCTGCGCGCCGCGCCTGGAGGCATAGCTCTCCAATAGCGTTGAAGACGTAAGGTGGCAGCCGCTTTATTCTTGGAAAATCCATCCCCTCTTTTCCACCGCTCTGAATTGGCTCTGGTTATAAGTTTTAACCGACCGAGCCTCCTTCCGCCAGTAGCATCCGGCTTGCGAATGCTGGGGATGCTGGTTAAGCCGAGGAGGCCGGCACTACTGCCGCCGCGGTTCGTAGCGCCCAGAAGCATGGCGCTGCGAGCAGCGCGATCCCCGCAAGAATCATCCAGGTAATCGGGATTCCCAGGTAATCGGCGGCGATACCGCCGACGATCAACCCGCCCGAACCGCCAAAGGTGGCGAAAGTATTGGTGAACGACAGTAACGTGGCGCGCTCGTCGGCCTGTATCTGTTCATTGAGCCAACTGTTGGCCAACGGCTGCATCGCTCCCGTGCAGATTCTCATGAGCGCGAGCAGCGCGACCACCACGTTCGGCCGCCCCGCGCCAAGACCGGCGGCCGCCAGCAGCGCCGCGGATCCGATCACGAGCAGGGATAACCGCAGCGGGCGCGACGATTCAGCGGGTCGCAAGCGCGCCACCACTTCCGCCCCAATTAGCTGCCCCACCGTTAGCAGGCAGAAGATCCAACCGACGATCCACACGCCGACGCCGTAATCGTCGCTGATCAATTGCGGCCATTGCATCCAGTACGATGACCACGCCGCGAACGACATCGCATTGGCGAGACTGAGCAGCAGCACGGTACGGCGGCCGAATCCCTGCCGCATCCCGGTCATCACGCGGCGCGCCACCTGTAGCGGAATCTGTGCGGCGGCGATCGTCGATCGCGCCGAGCGATGCTCCTTCATCAGCATTAGCGCAACCGCCGCGCTGACGATGTACCCCACCGCGCCCATCAGCCATGGCCACGAAATATTCACGTCCGCGAGGTATGCGCCGGCCAGCGCCGAAACCATCCAGCCGACGTTAGTCAGTTGCAGGATGCGCGAAAACAAACGGTCCTTGACGCCCGCGTAACCGGCCGCATCGAGCGCATCGACGCCCCAGGCATCGATTGCACCGCTACAGAAGGTGGTGCCGATGCCGTCGATAATTTCTGCGACAAGAAACAACCCATAGCTGTGGACGAAGAAATACGTCACGAATCCGATCGTCCGCATGATGCATCCGGCGACAAACGAATTGCGGCGTCCGATCGCGTCGGCGAAGGCGCCGGTCGGGATGTCGGTCAGGAAGATCACGACGAAATACACCGCCATCACGCTGTTGATCTGGAGCTGAGTAAGTCCGCGCGAGCGCAGGAACAGCGGATAGACGCCAAACAAAAATCCACCGGCCAGCGCATATACCAGGGAAACGGCATAGTAGCTGCGGGTGACGCGGCGTATATTCTCCGCCCGCGCGGTCTCGGCAAAAGAGAGCACTGTTACTGGTCTTACCATCGCGATGCTTCGCGCGCATCCGCGATACGATAAATCGAGGATGCGACGGTCACTTCGAGCCGCACTGGATTGAGAAGCGATAGTCGATTAAGTTGCCTGACCGTGATTGATGAAATCGAACGGGTTGCCCTGCGCGCCGCCCGCGCCGCGGGAAAAGTGCATCTGCAGCGGTTGCGGCGCATCAATGTTATGCGCAAGGCCGCCAATC
Source organism: Deltaproteobacteria bacterium (assembly GCA_027317185.1). Lineage (GTDB taxonomy): Bacteria > Desulfobacterota > Binatia > Binatales > Binataceae > JAJPIG01. Next base: position 8,930 of record DAHVFB010000031.1, on the reverse strand, counting down.
CGATCAATTTGGTGACCGAAGCCGACCATGAGGCCGAGGCCGCGGTGATTGCGATCCTGCAACGCGCCTTTCCGTCGCATGCAATCCTGGCCGAAGAAAGCGGCGCGAGTTTTCATGGCAGCGAACATCGATGGATCATCGACCCGCTCGATGGCACCACCAATTTCGCCCATGGCTACCCGCAATTCTGCGTTTCGATCGCATATGAGCGGCGCGGCCGCGTGCAGGTGGGGGTGATCTTCGATGCGCTCAAAAAGGAATGTTTCGTGGCGCGGCGCGGCAAGGGTGCGCGGCTCAACGGCCATACGATCCGGGTAAGCGGTACCGATACTTTGGGAGCCTCGCTGCTGGGAACCGGTTTCCCGTACGACCGGCGCGAACGGCGGCGATTTTATCTGGCGTTCTGGGAGGCCTTCATGATGCGCGTGCAGGGTGTCCGCCGCACCGGCTCCGCCGCACTCGATCTCGCATATGTGGCATGCGGGCGGGTCGAGGGTTTTTGGGAATTCGGCCTGCGACCGTGGGACGTGGCGGCGGGTGCTTTGATCGTCGAAGAGGCCGGCGGACGGGTTACCAACATGGACGAGTCAGCGCTCGATCTCGAGGGCGGTCGAATCGTCGCCAGCAACAGCCATGTGCATCGCGCCATGCTCGATACGATCGCGGAGAATTGGCAGGACGCCGAGCGCCGTCAATTCGAAATCGAACCGCTATCGGAATCCGTCGCGCCGAAGGCCTGACGCCGCTTGAGGGACTTCCACAGTCGCGATCGGCAATCTTGTTCAGCGCAGTCCGATCATGTATTCGTTAGCTTCCATTCGTTAGCTTCATGGCCATTGGGTCCCGGTAGTGAAAAGGACATCACGGAGGTCTCCGGAACCTCAAGTCCGGGTTCGATTCCCGGCCGGGGCACCATTGAACTAGAAAATCCGCTTCTCTGACGCCTGACGCCCGCGAACGAGCGTCAGGCGGAATCACCCGGTGAGCGAGCCTCAGCGCATGATCTGAGACAGACCACCCACGTTGCTATAGCGATTAATGTCGGCGTAGTTGACGCCCCGATAGTTATTGCACTCGCCATTGTTCCCCGGCCTCAGGTAAGCCGAGGTTAGGTGATTGTTTTGCATGTCATACATCGAAATGAGGATATTATTGCCGGCCAACTGATTCCCTTCGGAGGGGACTTCGTGGACCAGATTCTGCACCGGCGCCACCTTCCATAACTTCATGTTCGTATCATAGATATCAGTCCAGCTTCCCAGAGAAGTTTGCTTATCGACATAAATAATCTTTTTGCCGTAACAGTAGCCGGTAGCGAGTGCGGGTATGCGGCGAACATCGATTACATAGTCATCACGCAGTTCCCATTTGCCAACCCGGGGACTCGGGAAAAAAATAGGACGGTAGAGATTATCGATTTTGTCCCAGTCGGTGATGTCCGGAGTGGTAAGCACCAGAATTGTCTGATCTCTGAGGAAGTGTGCCTGAAACCGCGTAATCCCGCCGTTGAAATCACCATTTCGCGCGTCGTCCTGCGCATAGTCGGTGCCGATGATTGGACTGCAACGGGCAGCCGAAGAAAGCCGCAGGGATCGGCGCAGGGCCGGAATGAATAAAAAGGTATCCTCCGGCTTCCCGGGGTCGTCGTAGTACAACGTCAGATTCGCCAGATATCGAGATTGTTCCGGTAAATTGATCTCGAGGTATTCGCTGTAGTCGACACCCTGAGCCTTTGGATCCGTTATGGGCTGTCCAACGTCGCTGATATGGCTCAAACGTCTGTAAACCAGCAACGCCTGCTCAGAAGAAGTGTTATTGAAGCGGTCGACGAACCAGAAGTTCATATCCCCGCAGATCAAATAAGGAACATACGAGTACCAAAGGTCGACCAAAATTTTCCAGCCCTTGTGTGGCGATACAGGATCTGGAAACGGGGACCCGGCGACGTAGCCGTCGACCGTCAGTCCGCCATTGGGCAGACTTCGTATCTTAACGCTCCGACTGTACTTCTCTGTGTTATCGCGATAAATCGCCGGCAATGGATAAGAGTGCGTTGGTCCCACCAGCATCTGAAAATCGGCCGGCAATCCCCAATGATAGTTGCCTGTGAAAAGAGCCTGCAGTCCATCCGGCATATAAGCCCGGTACTGTTGCCAGTTCTGCTTGGTAATAACGGTTCCGGACGCGATCCCATTCGTTTCCGCAGGAGCGGCAAGGGCCGCGCTTGAGGAAAGCGCGATGGCGACTGCGAACGCGATATAACGCCATACCTTGAAACTGTTCATAGCAATTAACCCCGATTTAAATTTCGTGAAAATCCAGCCAGCACACGTTGCCCACCATCGATTGCCGACAAAACACCACGCCTATCGCAATGCAAAAAGCTCCTCCCGCTCATACCTCCTTTTTATAAGCCCCTGCTCATGAGATTGATTCCGGAGATCTGATCGCTGCCCAGCGCGCGCGAACTTCATCGCGATCGCGAAACATTTTCATCTCATTAAGTTTGGAACCGCCAGGACCTTGAAATAAGAAAGCAGCCGCGAAATACGCAAAACAAGTGTCCGATGAGACAACGTCCTGCCTCCGATCAGCCACTGCCTTCGGCGTCCCCCATAGTTTTCCTCGCGCCATTGAATCGGAGTGGTTTATTCTGCCATTCCAGAACCGCGCATAACTCGCTCATGGTTTGATGAGCCGTTACCAACGCCTTGGAGTCGAGCTGGCTGGCGAGCCCATTGACCCAATGGGCCTGGCGGGAATCCGCAAGCCGGAGCAGCTTGCGACCAGCCGGTGTCAGTCCGACAAGTCTTGAACGGAGATGGTCGGGGTTGGATGCCAATTCAACCATCCCATCCTTAATCAGGCGCATCACCACCTGCCGCACACCTTGCCGGGTCAGTCCCATGCGCCTGGCTATCTGCGCCATCGTAAGCGGCGTCACACGCACGCTGCTCATAATCTGCCACTGGTGGCCGGATAACTTCAGCGGACGAACCAGTTCGTTGCCCCGCGAAAGCATCAAACCGTGCACCTTAAAAATTATTAGGAACAGCTCGGTCAGGCGCTTACCCGCGTAAGTGCGCTCCGGGTTATGACGGCTGGCGCGTCTGGTAGAAACAGCGGTCTTCATGGCACGCGGCACTGCTTCATTTAGCGAAGTCCGGAACTATCCCTTGCAAATTGCGATTTCCACCTAACAGCATGGAAATTTGTTGTCAACCCGTTCAAATAATGCACAGTCGCAACTTCGATAAATTGCTTATTAGCTCTGCCATCGAGCAGGTTAAGACCATGAGTTCGCAGGCAGGTAACCGATCTTTGAGTTTAGCGAGACGGCTGCAGTCGTCGGCGTTCAGCGCGGATATTCAGCTCTGGCGAGACCCAGGCGATAGCGGGTGGCATCGATAAGGTTTTGCATCAAGGCGACCACGGTCATCGGTCCGGTGCCGCCTGGATTTGGCGTGATCCATCCTGCAACTTGCTTGACGGCATCGAAATCGACATCGCCACTGAACGCGCCCGAAGGTAGACGGCGAAAGCCCACGTCCACGACACACGCGCCCGGCTTGATCATGTCCGCGGTCACTAAAGAGCTTCCAGCCTCGCCTGTAACTCCCGCGCATGAAATTAAAATGTCGGCCTCCTGGCATATCGCCTTCAGCTCGCGCGTCTGCCGATGGCACCAGGTTACCGTCGCGTTACAGTGTTTGCCCGCCAGCAGCATCGCCAATGGCTTGCCGGTAATATCGCTGCGCCCAATAATTACGGCGCGTTTACCCGCGGTGGTGACGCCGTAATGTTTTAACAGATCGATCACGCCGCGCGGCGTACATGGAACGAATTGCGGATTGAGGCCGCGATAGACACCGGCGACGCTCGCCGCGCCTACTGCGTCGATATCTTTAATGGGATCGATCGCATCGAATAAGCGAGTCTGGTCCACCCCGCCGGGCAGTGGCAGTTGGATCAGAATCCCCGTGATGGCATCGTCGCGATTGAGATCGTCGATGGTATCCAGCAGCTTGCCCGTGTCCGTCCCGGCGACCGGCATTGCCTTTATTTCACAGGTGAACCCGAGTTCTTCGGCCAGCCGGCGTTTGTTTCGCGTGTATTGAATCGAAGCTGGATCGTCGCCTACCAATATCGCCGCCAACCCCGGACGGCATCCGTACACGTCAGCCAACTCGCGCGCTTGCGCCAGCAGGAGTGGCCGAAAAAAGCGGCTGACCTCGCGGCCATCCATAATTATCGCGGGCATAAATGCGATGTTCTTGGATTTTTCGGTTGAAAGCGAGCCTGCCCGCGAGAATTTTATCGACAGCCGATAAGCGCCGACCGCTAATTTAACCAAACGCCGGGACCTTCGAGCAATCAAATTGCCCGACCGGCATCAGCATCCTCCGGCTTAAAAACAGGCGCCGAACATCCGTTCTAATGGCCACCTCAAATTCATTATTGGAAGTTCGAGTGGAAAATTTCGCTCGCGGTGACCGGCTTGTCCTCGGTAGTGGGTAACTTTGCATGATTTTCGACTATCCAAGGTCTATGCTCGTTCCTGGCGCACCCGAAAATCGATCAGGGTTTATCAGAATCCCGCAATGCGGCTTGCACCCACAACAATTACCTCCGCACTGAACCCCTACCGATCCTTCTGAAGATGCCGCCTTCCACCCTCAATACCAAGTCCAGCGAAACCTTCGAGACTTTGATCCCCGCGCGTCTCGACCGTTTGGAGTGGTCGCGGTTTCATTGGCTGCTGGTAATTGGACTCGGCATCACTTGGATCCTCGACGGGATCGAAATCACGATGATGGGCGCGATCAGCGCCGTGCTTCAACGTCACGATGTACTCGGATTCACCTCCGCGCAAATTGGCTTCATCAGCTCGGCGTATCTCGCAGGCGCGGTAATCGGATCGCTCATCTTCGGCCATCTCACCGACCGATTCGGAAGGCGGCGATTGTTCCTTCTGAGTCTGGCGATTTACCTGGCGGGGGTGGCGCTCACGGCCTGCTCGTGGAATCTCGCGAGCTTCGCAATCTTTCGCTTTCTTACTGGCGCGGGAATTGGAGGCGAGTACTCGGCAGTAAATTCGGCGATCGATGAACTGATACCGGCGCGCCTGCGTGGACGAGTCGATCTGATCATCAACGGCAGCTATTGGATCGGCGCGGCCGCGGCTTCCGCCTCGACCTTGATAATACTCAATCCGCATTTCATGCCGCACAATTTCGGCTGGCGGATGGGTTTCGGAGTGGGCGCAGTGATCGGATTGATCGTTTTCCCTTTGCGGCGTTTCATTCCGGAAAGCCCACGCTGGCTGTTAACGCATGGCTATCGCGATCAAGCCGAAGCGACCACCGCCGATATCGAGCGGACAGTGATGGAGGAAACCGGCCAGCATCTGACCGCCCCCTCGCCTGAGAACTCACTCAAGATTTATATTCGCCATCGATTCGGTCTCGGCGCGATCCTCCTGCCGCTGATCACCACCTATCGCTCGCGTTCGATTCTCGCACTCTCGCTGATGGTGGCGCAGGCCTTCGTCTACAATGCGATTTTCTTCACCTACGCGCTGGTGCTGCACCTTTTCTATGGTGTGCCAGCCGATGTTACCGGCCTGTACCTGCTGCCCTTCGCGGTCGGAAATTTTCTTGGTCCGCTCGCACTCGGCCATTTCTTCGACACCATCGGACGCCGTCAGATGATCGCCGGCACCTATACGATCTCGGCCGTGATTCTAATCGTGACCGGATTTTTGTTCGCCGAAGGCGCCCTCACCAGCCTGTCGCAAACCATTTTGTGGACAGTGATGTTTTTTTTCGCATCGCCGGCTGCGAGTTCCGCATATCTGACGATCAGCGAAATTTTCCCGTTGGAGATGCGAGCACTGGCGATCGCGATTTTTTATTCGGCGGGCACGGCAGTCGGCGGAATCGCTGCGCCATGGCTATTCGGCCGGCTGATCGATTCGGGATCCCGCGTCGAACTATTTTATGGCTACGCGTTGGCGGCAACACTCATGCTGGGGGCTGCGGTGATCGAGGTCATTTATGGTATCGCCGCTGAACGGATGAGCCTCGAGAAAATCGCGGCGCCATTATCCGTCGCGGATTAGACTGTCATAGCCACCCGAATCATCTGGCGATCGTCAAAACGATTCGCCTCATCCAAATTACTGCACATCAGTTTGGCGATCGTCGATGCCATCGCACTGGCATTACTGCCAAAAAAATGGCGCGTTATAGAAATAAAAAGCGAAACTTCCTCCTAAAAATTGAACAATTATAAGTATTTCGATGGCATGTTGACTGCTTTAGATAACCGCTGAATGAAAGAGCCATCGAATCAGCCAATTAGAAGCTGATGCGCGGCCCTTTCCAGTAGTTCTATCGCTTCAACAGGGAGAGATTATGAGAGAGAAATTGCTCAAGTTCTGCGTTCGTTTACACGAGTCGCTTCCGGGCCAAACTATGACGGAATATGCGTTGATTTTGGCCGCAGTCGCGGTGGCTGCGTTCGTCGCCTATCAGGGTATGGGAAGCAGCATCTCCACGATGGCCACCAAGGTTGGTAGCGACCTATAACTAACCGGCGGCGGATTTCGATTCCATTTCGGATCCGCCGCCTTATTTTGCTGCCAGCTCTCGCAGCCGGAATAGCGTCCAGAATACTGTCTACGATCCCGGCTGGGATGCCTGCTGAATCGCCTTGCGCAACCGCGCACCCGATCGCTCCGCTCCCAGCACCGCGATTACCTCGAAAATCCCGGGGCTGACAGTGCCGCCGGTCAGCGCTACCCGGACCGGTTGCGCCAGTTGACCCAGCTTCATCTGGTAGCGATCCATCACACGTTCAAAGGCCTGCTTGATTGCTTCTTCCTTGAAGTTTCCATCGAGCGAGTCGAGTTCGCTGGCGAGCACCCTGAGCGGCTCAACGATATCGGGCTTCAGAAACTTCGCCGCCGCCTTCGCTTCGATTTGGATTTCGTCTCGCAGATAAAAGCCGGCGAACTCGGCCAACTCATCCAGCGTCTTGGCGCGCTCGCGTAGAGTTGCCACCACCCGTTCAAGCCACGCATCATCACCCGGCACCTGCATGCCGCGCTTTTCGATAAACGGGCGCACCTCGCGGGCAAGCAGATCAAGGGGCCGCTCTTTCATGTAATGAAAATTCAGCCAAAGTAATTTTTCGGGATTGAAAATACCGGCTGATTTCCCGCAATCGTTCAAATCGAAAAACTGGATCAGTTCCGCGGGCGAAAAGACCTCCTGATCTCCATGCGACCATCCCAGCCGCGCCAGGTAGTTAATCAACGCAGCAGGCAGGTAGCCCGCGTCGCGATACGCAAAGACCGAGGTGGCGCCGTGCCGCTTCGACAGTTTGCTGCCGTCGTGGCCCATCACCATCGGCAGGTGCGCATAGGCCGGTGGCGTCAGCCCCAGCGCGAGAAAAATCTGCATCTGGCGCGGGGTATTCGGCAGATGATCGTCGCCGCGAATCACGTGCGTGATCTGAAAGTCCGCGTCGTCGAGCACGGTTGCGAAGTTATAGGTGGGCACGCCGTCGGAACGGAAGATGATCAGATCGTCGAGTTCCGCGTTGTCGAATACCGCGCGGCCTTTGACCAGATCCTCGACCACCGTTTCGCCTTCATGCGGCGACCGGAAACGAATCGTGTACTTACGGTCCGCGTTGGCCCCGGGTAGTTCGATATCAGCCGCGAACGGCAAGTCACGGCAGCGGCCGTCGTAGCCGGGCTTGCGATGCTCCCGCTCGGCCTGCTTGCGCATCGCGTCGAGTTCTCCGGCGGTGCAGTAACATGGATAGGCTTTACCTTCACGCAGCAGCCGGCGCGCCGCCTCGCGATAACGATCGAAACGAGTGGACTGGAAATACTTCGGATCGGGCGGACCGTCGTCCCACTCTATCCCGAGCCAGGCGAGACTCTGAAGAATTTCGTCAAGCGATTCTTTGGTCGATCGCTCCTGGTCGGTATCGTCAATGCGCAGCACAAACGATCCGCCGCAATGCCGTGCGTACAGGTATGCAAACAAACCGGATCGGACGTTGCCGATATGAAGCGCGCCAGTCGGGCTCGGCGCGTAGCGAGTGCGGACAGTCAACAGTTTACTCCCATTCGATAGTGGCGGGCGGTTTCGATGTGATGTCGTATACCACGCGGTTCACGCCGCGAATTTCATTCGTAATCCGGCTAGAGAGCCGGGCCAGAAAACCGGGATCAAGACGCGCCCAATCGGCCGTCATACCGTCGGACGATTCCACCGCGCGAATCGCGATCACGCTCTCGTAACTGCGTCCGTCGCCCATCACGCCCACCGTTTTGAGCGGCAGCAGCACGCCGAACGCCTGCCACAGCAATTCGCCCTTCCAGGAGGCGGCAAACTCGTCCATCACCACGGCATCCGCACGGCGCAAAAGGTCTAGCCGTTCGCGAGTCACCTCGCCCACGATACGGACCGCCAACCCGGGACCTGGAAACGGCTCGCGATCGACAATTCCCGGATCGAGACCCAGTTCGCGTCCCAGTTCGCGAACCTCGTCCTTGAACAATTCCCGCAGCGGCTCGACCAGCTCAAGCCTCATCCGCTCGGGCAGGCCGCCTACGTTATGATGACTCTTGATGGTGGCCGAGGGGCCTTTGGACGAAACCGATTCGATTACGTCCGGGTATAGCGTCCCCTGGCCGAGAAAGCGCGCACCGCCGAGCGCCGCCGCTTCGCGTTCGAATACCTCGATAAATGTATGCCCGATGATGCGCCGCTTGCGTTCCGGGTCCAGCACGCCCGCCAGCCGGTCAATAAAAAGATCGGCCGCCTCGCTGACCCGCAAGTCGATCCCAAGCGCGCCCGCGAAACTGGTTTCCATCCGCTCGCGCTCGCCCACCCGCGTAAGACCGGTATCGA
>DAHVFB010000030.1 GCA_027317185.1 Deltaproteobacteria bacterium | reverse complement strand
TGCCATCCCTTCATCAACCAGACCGCTCCCATACCGGCGCGAAACACCTCGCCGTGAACGTCCTTGGCGTCATCGCTCGCCAGCCAGCATACGACCGGCGCGACGTGAGCGGGGCTATGCAGATCGAACTCGCCGGTCTTGGCTTCGCCCATCGAAGCGCCGAGTTGCGGGGTAGCCTCGACTGTCATTCGAGTGCGCGCCAGCGGCGCCACCGCGTTTGCCGTCACCCCGTAACGATGCAGCTCGCGATCGATAATCACCGCCATCGCGGCGAGCGCTGCCTTGGCCGCGCCGTAGTTCGATTGGCCGGCGTTGCCGAGTAGTCCCGAATCCGACGCCGTATTGATGATGCGTCCGTTGAGCATGTTGCCGTTTTTATGCTGCTCACGCCAATAGGCGGACGCATGGCGCGCGGTATTGAACGATCCTTTCAGATGCACCGCGATCACCGAGTCGAAATCTTCCTCGCTCATATTGAAGATCATTCGATCGCGCAGAATACCGGCGTTGTTCACCACAATGTTGAGCTTGCCGAAATTGTCGATCGCGCACTCCAAAATCCGCTTGGCGGATTTGAAGTCGGATACGCTTTCGTAATTGGCCACCGCTTCGCCGCCGCCGTTGCGAATTTCCCTGACCACCTCTTCGGCTGGCGAGCGCGATTGCCCGGTGCCATCGAAATGGCCCCCCAAATCGTTAACCACCACTTTGGCCCCATGCTTGGCCATCAGGAGCGCCTCTTCACGGCCGATTCCGCGGCCCGCGCCGGTTACAATCGCAACTTTTCCGTCCAATAATGCCATCGCTGGGCTTCCTCTGTTACTTCAGCTGTTCAAAAAGCATCAATCTTAGGGTCAAGTTCTGGATAGACTCGCCCGCCCCGTCAAGTCAAGGCGCACCGGCACGCTAACGCTTCACTAGCGTGCCGGGCGGGCTGCCGCCGCTTCGGGATCGAGCTTGCGGTACTCGGCCGCGACGCGGCTGTGATGCCGCCCGTAAGCGAAATAGATAATCAGCCCGATACCCATCCAGATGAAAAACCGCTCCCACGTAATTCGCGGCAGACTCGCCATCAGGTAAAAGCAGAATATCACCCCCAGGATCGGTACGAGCGGCACCAGCGGGGTCCGGAACGGACGTTTCAGGCCAGGCTCCAGATGGCGCAGAATCCAGATGCCGAGGCATACCAGCACGAACGCGAACAGGGTCCCGATATTGGTTAGCTCGGCGATCTCCTGAATCGGCAGCAGCGCCGCGGCAATCGCCACCACAACTGCGGTGATGGTGGTCGGGATGTACGGAGTCTTGAAGCGCGGATGTATTTTGGAGAAGGCCGGCGGCAACAAGCCATCGCGCGAGACCGCATAAAAGATTCGTGATTGACCGAGCAGCAGCACCAGCAAAACCGAGGTCAGGCCGGCTACCGCGCCGAGCGAGATAATTCCCGAGAGCGCCTTCAGTCCGCGGATCACGAAGGCCGAGGCGAGCGGGGCGTTGATATCAAGGATGCGTGCCGGAACCATCCCGGTCACCACCGCGGCGACCAAAACGTATAGCAGCGTGCAGGCGAAGAGCGAGCCAAGTATCCCGATCGGCAAATCGCGCTGCGGATCGACCACTTCCTCGGCCGCAGTCGAGACCGCATCGAATCCTATATAAGCAAAGAAAATCACCGCTGCGCCCTTCATTACGCCGCCCCATCCGAGCGGAGCGAACGGACTCCAGTTCGAGGGACGCACGTAAAATGCCCCCACGACGATCACGATTCCAATCACCACCAGCTTGATTCCGACGATCAGCGAATTAAACCGGGCGCTCTCCGAGATGCCGACATAGAGCACCGCGGAAACCGCCAGTACGATCAGCAATGCCGGCAGATCGAGGATCGCGCCGGGAGCAGACCCCGGGGCATGGCTCAACGCGGCAGGAAGATGAATCCCAACGCCCTCCAGAATCACCCGCAGGTAGCCGGACCATCCGACCGCGACCGCCGCCGAACCTACCGCGTATTCGAGCACCAGGTCCCAGCCGATAATCCAGCCGACCAATTCGCCCATCGTGGCATAGGCGTAAGAGTAGGCGCTGCCCGCCACCGGAATCATGGCGGCGAATTCGGCGTAGCACAGCGCCGCCATCGCACATGCAAAGCCGGAGACGCAAAAAGAAAGCACGACGGCCGGACCGGCATATTCTTTAGCGGCCACGCCGGTAAGCACGAAGACGCCCGCCCCCACGATCGCGCCGATTCCGAGCAGCGTGAGATCGAACGCCCGCAGGGCGCGTTTGAGTCCGCCCGGCGCTGCCGCCTCGCGCAGCAGCATCGCGACCGGCTTGCGCCGCAGCATCTGCGCTCTCAGATCATGGTTTGAATCGCTCATGCGTTGGCACCGCGGGAAGCGGTGATTGACCGAGAGGCTTACCCGACCGCACCGGGCGGTTCAACTGGGGATGTCAAATCAGAAGCGAATCGTTTACCAGGATTGATAGCCGCCATCGACCGAGATCGTGGATCCGGTGACATAGCTGGCCGCCGCGCTGGCGAGAAAGATCACCGCTCCGCGAATTTCTTCCGAGGTTCCGAGACGGCCCATCGGGGTGAAGCTTTCCATCCGCTCACGATATTTCGGCTTGGCGATTCCGCCTGCCGTGGCCTCGGTTGGAATCCATCCGGGCGCGATCGCGTTGACCAGAATTCCATAGCGCGCCCATTCGATCGCATGCTGGCGCGTCAGGTTGGCGAGTGCGCCCTTGGCGGCGGTGTAAGACGCCAGCCGGTAGACTGCGCTGCCGTATGCCGCCAGTACCGACGTGATGTTTATAATCCTGCCCGGCCGGCCCAGTTCGATCAGCCGCGCGGCCACCCGCTGCGAGAGCACCATCGGCGCGGTCAGGTTGGTAGCGATAGTCGCGTCCCATTGATCGCGCGCAAAGGTCTCGGCCGGACCGGTCGGGGAAATACCGGCATTGTTGATCAGGATGTCGACCTCTCCGAGTTGGCCGCGGACCAGCGCCAGCGTGCGATCGATTTCTTCATCGTAGGTCACATCGCAGCCGGCGGCAAAAGTCCGAACGCCATATTTTTCCGCCAGTTCGGCGGCCAGCGCCGCCACGCGATCGGCACGACGCGCCACCAGCGCCACGTCGGCACCGCCAATCGCCAGCGCATGCGCGCATTCGACCCCGAGTCCGGATGAAGCGCCGGTCACCAATCCGGTATGGCCACGCAGCGAGAACAGTGAATCCAGTGAGTTCATGACTTTCAATTGGCGAAGGCTTCGGCGGCGGCTTCGCGGGCGGCCGCGATCGCTCGATCCACATCTGCCGCCTCTATTCCATAATGAGTTACCGCACGAAACACGGTCGCGTTGCGTGCGGAGACCAGTACGCCACGATGCTTGAGGGCGGCTTCAAAACTGGCCGCGCGAGGCGCGCCGCCCTGCACTTCAAAGAAGACCATGTTGGTGCGCCGACGGGCCTGCTGTACGCGAATGCCATCGATCGGCTTGAGTCCGTCGGCCAGCACCTGGGCATTGCGATGGTCTTCGGCGAGCCGGTCGATCATGGTTTCCATCGCCACTATACCGGCCGCCGCGATTATCCCCGCCTGACGCATGCCTCCACCCAGCGTCTTGCGGATTCTACGCGCGCGATCGATAAACTCGCGGCTGCCGCATAGCAGCGATCCGACCGGCGCGGCCATCCCCTTCGACAGGCAGAACGAGACCGAATCAGCATGTCGCGCAATCGTACGCGCGTCGGTTTCGAGCGCCAACGCGGCGTTGAAGATGCGCGCACCATCAAGATGCACCGGCAGGGAGCGCCGATGCGCCAACTCCGCGACGCTCGCCATATGGGCTAGCGCAATCGCCTCTCCACCGCATCGATTGTGCGTATTTTCGATCGTCACCACCGCCGCAAGCGCGAAATGCGGGTCGGCCGGCAGGTCCAGCTCGGCCGCCAGCACGTCGAGCTCAAGTTCGCCTTCGGCCGTGTTGGGAATCGGGGTCAGGATAATTCCACCGAGCGCCGAGGCCCCGCCACCCTCATACAGGTTGCTGTGCGAGAGCGAACCGACCAGCGCCTTGGTGCCGCGTGGGCAATGCGCAAGGAGCGCGATCAGATTGCCCATGGTGCCGCTCGGCACCAGCATCGCGGCCGGTTTGCCGATCTTGTCCGCGGCGAGCGCCTCCAGCCGATTGATCGTCGGATCCTCGCCGTAGACGTCGTCGCCCAGTTCGGCGCGCGCGATCGCCTCGCGCATCGCGGGAGTAGGCAAAGTGACGGTATCGCTACGTAGATCGATCAAAGTTGCACGGTTACGCGGTTGACTGCTGCTCTTATTTTCAGTGGCGAATAGCGGTCAGGCCGGGAAGATCGCCTTGACCACCTCATCGATCGCGCGCTTGCTTTCGGTCTCGTCGGTCAGCGACCAGGTAACCGCGACGGTGGCCGCGCGCTGCGGCGCGATACCCTGTTGAATCAACTCGCCGGCATAGATCAGCAAACGAGTCGAAGCGCCCTCTTCGAGGCCCGAGGCTTTCAGATGGCGGACCTTCTCACCGAGCAGGGCCAACTGGCCGGCTATCTCGGCACTCACGCCCGATTCATGCGCGATGATGGCGGCTTCCTTTTCCGCCGGCGGATAGGTGAATTCGATCGTGACGAAACGCTGGCGAGTGGAATGCTTCAGGTTCTTCTGGATGCTCTGATAGCCGGGATTGTAAGAAATACAGAGCAGGAAGCCGGGATGGGCCTCCAAAGTTTCGCCGCGCTTCTCGATCGGCAGAATGCGCCGATGGTCCGACAGCGGATGGATCAACACGGTGGTGTCCTTGCGCGCTTCGACCACTTCATCCAAATAACAAATGGCGCCACGGCGGACGGCCTGGGTGAGCGGTCCGTCAACCCATACGGTTTCGTCGGCCTGAATCAGAAAACGACCCACCAGATCGCAGCCGGTAAGGTCTTCATGGCAGGCGACGGTGATCAATTCGTTGGGCCCGTTGGCAAGCTCGGCCAGCCGATGCGCCATATGTTCGACGAAGCGCGTTTTGCCGCATCCGGTTGGCCCCTTCAGAAGGACCGGCAGCCGCGCCCGGTACGCGGCGGAAAAAATATCCGCCTCGTCACCGACCGGCAGATAAAACGGCGCGTTGCCGGGATCGAGATGCCGGACTTCGGGCGTATCCTGAGTGCCAAGGCGGGTATCGAAATTTTTTAACTTAATCGCCATTTTGCGCTCGCAGGGTTTGGAATAGAAAGTTTAGAAAATCCGCGCGCAATTCATCATGACAGACTTGCGCGCCGTGGACTGATCAACGTGCCTCCCGGCGTATCCTTCACCTCGTAGCCCTCCGCGATAATCCGCAGCCGCAATTCATCGGATCGTTGGAAGTCCTTCGCCGCGCGGGCCGCATCCCGCTCGCTGCGCAATTTCCGTACAGTTTCCGGGAATTGCGCCTGCGCGGCCAGCCGGCGTTCCTCAAGTCCCAGCCCCAGCACACTGTCGAGCCGCCGCAGGCTATGCCAGATCTTCCGATCCTGCCGCCGGTAGGCTTCCCCCACCAGATCCAGCGCCACCGCCAACGCTCGCGGAGTATTCAGATCGTCGGCCAACGCCGCGGCGAAGTTGCGCTCATAGTCGAGCGCCCAGTCGGAATCAGCCGCCGCCGCAGCAGCATCGTCCGGCAAAGCGTAGGCGAATTCCCAAAAATACTCCAGATTTTTCTGCGCCCCGCGCGCCGACTCGAGGCTAAAGGCCAGTTCCGATCGATATTTCGCGCCGAAGCAGAACAGCCGGAACGCCAACGGATCGATCCCCGCCGCAGTCAGATCATCCACCAATGGGAACTTGCCGGCGCTCTTGCTGATCTTCGCCCCCTCCATTCCGAGCAGGAAGGCATTGTGGACGAAATAGCGTACGAACGGATGGCCCGTCGCGCTTTCGGATTGGGCAATCTCGTTCTCGTGATGAATCGGTATGTGATCGAGCCCGCCGGTATGAAGGTCGATAGTTTCGCCGAGATATCTGATCGACATCGCGGAACATTCGATGTGCCAGCCCGGATAGCCGCGGCCCCAGGGACTTTCCCACTGCATGATGTGCGAGGGCTGATTCAACACCCACAGCGCAAAATCGTGCGGATTTTTTTTGTCGGTCGAATGATCCAGCCGTTGGCCAGCGTGTTGCTCGTCAAGGCTTTGGCGGGACAACCTTCCGATTCGGTCGGGCCCGCGCCATTTCTCGACCTCGAAATAAACTCCGCTGTTGGTGACGTAGGCATAACCGTGATCGATGATGCGCTGGATCAATACGATCATATCGCCAATATGATCAGTCGCCCGCGTGTAATTCATCGGCGGCTCGATATTAAGGGCGGCCAGATCGCGCTGGAACTGGGCGATGTAGAAGTTCGCGATTTCGAGCGGCGACTTGCCCTGCGCGCGCGCGGTCTTCTCGATCTTGTCTTCGCCCTCGTCTTCGTCCGAGGTCATATGGCCGACGTCAGTGATATTCATCACATGGCGGACGTCATAGCCGTGCAGGCGCATCGCACGTTTGAGGGTATCGACGAACAGATAGGCGCGCATATTGCCGAGATGTTGCGGCAGGTACACGGTCGGACCGCACGAGTACATCGTCGCCAGCGGAGGATTAAGCGGTATGAACTCCTCCACCTTGCGCGTCAGCGTGTTGAAAATCTGGAATGGTTTCATCTGAAACAAGTCAGCGGCACAAGCCTCGAAAACCCGCGATGGCTTCAGCCGGATCGAAGCGAATCCGATGAATTACTCGGCCGGTAACGATAACGCGACCTCGCGATTCGCTGGTACTGCCAGTCGGCGAGCCAAGCGTAACCCGGAATATACCAGAGGTAAGCCAGCGCGCCAGCAACTCCGCCCTGACGGCGCAGGATCTCATTGATCGCGCGCGCACCGCGGAACACCCGGCCACGATCGTCGACCGCATGCAGTTGTTCCATCAGTTGCTCGCGGCTCAGTTCCGGAAACGCGGCTCGCACCTGTTCGTCATGGAAATCAAGCGCGTCTATATTCCCGGAATTATCGAACTGACGCACCGCCTGCAGCATCGCACGGCACAGCTCGCAATCACCATCATACAACACCGCCAGACGGCCCGGCGCCGCATGTCCACGAGTTTGGCTGGAGGCCGTCATCGAATCCGCATTCAACCCGGCTATCGCCGCGAGATGCGCGGGTTGGTGGTGCCCCGCTTATGCTTTAGATTCTCGAGGTTTATACGCCATTCATAGCCATCGACCAGCGATTTCCAGCCGGCTTCGACGGAGTTGCTCGATTTCGCAAGCGTCGTCCACGACTGCTCGCCATCAGAAAACTTTTTTACCGAAAGCACTTCCGCCTCGGTCGATTCGCCCGCCGCATGGGTATAGGTCTCGGTTACGCGCACCGATTCCAGATAGGGGAAATATTTAAGCAGCGCGATACGCAAAGCCATATCGAGGGCGTGGACGACACCGACACCGCGCGCCGCCCCGGTCTCTTCGACCGCACCCACTCGCAACACCACGGTGGCGTCAATCGTCATGCGGCCTTCGTAGTGATCGTCGATTACGCGGCGGCGAATCACTTCGAATGGCGCGGCGTAGGCGGTCGAATTGCGCAACTCCTGCAACTCGCGCGAAGCCTGCGGAATTTCGGCCTCATGGAAAATCGATTCGTGCCCGATGGTCATCGCACTTGTCACCAATTATCGTTGCGGTCCACCATCCATTCAAGGCGGCCGCGAAGTGCAACCAGGTTAGAAAGATTAGTAAAAATAGATACAGCGGCCAGCCCGCGTCACATCGCGAGTCCGCCATCGATATGTATGACCGCGCCGGTGATATATGCGGCAGCGTCTGAAAGCATGAAGGCGGCCGTCGGCGCAACGTCCTCGACCTTGCCGAACCTGCCCAGCGGGATCATCGCGCGGGCGGCGTTACGATGCTCTTCGGCGAGCGCCGCCGTCATATCGGTTTCGATAAAACCCAGCGCCATCGCATTGACCCGCACGCCGTGCCGCCCGACCTCCTTGGCCAGCGCCTTGGTCATACCGATCAGTCCTGCTTTGGCAGCGGAATAATTGACCTGCCCAGGCATTCCAACCACCCCGCTAATTGAGCTGATATTCAGGATCGCGCCGCGCTTGGCCTTCATCATGTTGAAGACCGCGGCACGGGAAAAATTGAATGCGCCGGTTAAGTTGGTGCGGATCACCTCCGACCAGTCCTCTTCGGACATCATCATGATCAGCTTGTCGCGCGTGAGCCCGGCGTTGTTAACCACCGCGTCGATTTTCCCGAATTCCCGCTTGACTCCGGTGACCATCTCGCGAACCGCCTTGAGATCGCCCGCATCGGCCTTGAACGCGAGCGCCCGTACCCCCAAAGCTTCGATCTCAGCTTTGAGCTCCCCTGCCTGCGCATCGCTTTTCAGGTAATTGAAGGCTACGTCCGCTCCCCGGCGCGCAACTTCGAGCGCGATTGCCCGCCCGATCCCGCGGCTGGCGCCGGTGACGATAATCCCCATCCCCTCCAGGTATTTCACGGCTGCTCCGCTAAAGATCTCTAGCCCGCGTGAGCAGAGTCAGGCGGGCGGGGATTAAATATTAAGGAAGTTGACCTTGCTGCGAAATGTTTTCAGGCGCTAAAGGAAGATCCGCATCCGCACACACGCCCGGCGCGCGGATTATTGAAGCGAAAACCGGCATTATGCAGCCCTTCGACGAAATCGAGCGTGGTGCCCGCCATGTAGGGAAACGACAGCTCATCGACGAGCACCTTGATGCCATCGATTTCGGTCACCGTATCGCCCTCTTTTTGGAGGTCAAAATTGAGCGTGTACTGAAAACCGGAACAGCCGCCGCCAACCACGCCGATCCGCAAACCCTGTTCGGGGCCAAGGCCTTCTTTGACGTGCATTTTACGCACTGTCTCCAACGCCTTGGGCGTCAAGCTGATGGCCAAGGTGGCCGATTCTGTCTTGGTATTCTGTTCTACGCTCTCGATTTGCTCTGACATTGCAAAGGCCTCCACGGCCATTCTTTCTCTCATTTATAGCTTAGCGGTCCGTGAAAAGTATCGTCAAGGAGCGATCCTTGAGAGTCGCGTCTGCTGCTATGATGAACTCTTGGCCGATATTCTCAAGGATCATATCACATCTGCGGCACGGCAGGCGGGATTCGTTCTGACCGGTTTTGCGAGGCTGCGCCGGCTGGAAAATCGCGAAGCGTTTCTTCATCAGTGGCTGGACGATGGCCGAGCCGGCGAGATGCATTATCTGGCGCGCGATCCCGATCGGCGTTTCGATCCGCGTCAGCTTGATCCTCGGCTGCGCTCCGTAATCAGCCTGGCCTATCCTTATACGGCGCCGGCTCCGCCGGCGTTTCAATGGCCCGATGATCTTCGCGGTCGAATTGCCTCCTACGCCCTCGGGCCTGACTACCACGACCGAGTGCTGGCAGCGGCGCGCACGGTGGCCGAAGCGATTGCTACTGCGAAACCCGGCGCTCTGATCCGATGCTACGTCGATACCGGTCCGGTGTTGGAGCGGGAATGGGCGGCCGAGTCGCGCCTGGGATGGTTCGGGCGCAACACCAATTTGCTTAATGTTCATCATGGTTCGTACTTTTTTCTGAGCGAAATCTTCACCGACCTGGAATTCGAGGCCGTCGATCGGCCCTATCGCGAGCATTGCGGCAGATGCCGCCGATGTCTCGACCTCTGCCCGACCAATGCGCTCGCCGAGGGTTATCTGATCGAGCCGCGCCGATGTATTTCATACCTCACGATCGAGCATCGCGGACCAATTCCGATGGAGCTCCGAAGCGGATTGGGCAACTGGATCTTCGGCTGCGACATATGTCAGGAGGTTTGCCCCTGGAATGAGAGCAGCGGCCCCTGCGAGCCGGAACTGGCGCCCGCGCTGACAGATCTGATGGCGATGGACGTCGAGGGTTTTCGTCGGCGTTATGGAAAAAGCGCCGTGAAACGGGCGAAACGCGGTGGGCTCCTGCGCAATGCCGCGGTCGCGCTCGGCAACAGCAAAAATCCCGCGGCGGTGGATGCGCTGGTCTCCGCGATGACCCATGATCCCGAAGCGCTGGTGCGATCGCATTGCGCATGGGCGCTCGGAGAGATCGCCGATGCGCGCTCAAAAGCCGCGCTCGAACAGGCGCGATCGCGCGAGCCGGAGCAATCCGTTCTGACCGAGATCGGCCGGGCGCTCGAGCAGCGTGCCGGGACTTGCGCTTTCGACGGTCGCAATCAACACTTCACCGGAGATGAGCAACTGAGATGAAGGATGCGCGCAACGAATTCGCCCGGCTGGTGGCTCGTGAACCAATTCCGCTAGCCCATGGCGCGCTGTTGATCGCCCGCGAAGAATATCCGCAACTTGAGATCAACCGCTATCTCGACCGCATCGCGGCGCTGGCCGCTCAGGCCGAGGCGACTATCCGCGGCGGCGAGAACACCGTCGAGCGAGTCCAGTTGCTTTCGAGCTTCCTGTTCGAGGATCAGGGCTTTGCCGGTAATCGGGAGGATTACAGCGATCCGCGCAACTCGTTTCTGAATGAAGTGTTGGATCGCCGGCTGGGAATTCCGATCACGCTTTCGCTGATCTACCTCGAAGTCGGCCGGCGCGTGGGATTGAATTTATATGGGGTCTCGTTCCCGGCGCATTTTCTGGTCAAGGCGGTGGACGAGCGCGGCGAACTGATTATCGATCCGTTCAATGGCGGGGCGATTCTGCAAGTGGCCGAAATTCGCGCCCGCCTCACACAAATCTATGGACAGCCGGTCGAATTGGCTCCGGCAATGCTGCGTGCGGTGAGCGGACGTCATATCCTGATTCGGATGCTCCGTAATCTGAAGAACATCTACTTCAACGCCAGCGACTATCCGCGCTTGCTCGCCGCGCTCGATCGAATATTGATTCGCGACGCGGGCGCGATGGATGAGCTATTCGAGCGTGCGGCGCTCTATGAACGGATGGAATGCTTTAAGGCGGCGCTCGATGATTATCAGTCTTTTATCGGCCATGCGCCTGACCATATTCAGGTTGACGCGGCGCGCGAGTCTGTGATGCGTTTGGTGGCTCAGGTCGCGCGCATCAACTGAACGATCTTCTTTCCAATGGCTGTATCAAGTAGTAACCCGGGCTTTTTCGCCGCAATCGAGACCTCGATTGCCGACACCGAACTGAGACGAAAACTGGCTAATGCCAGCGGGCATCATCTCGAATCGGCTGCAAGCACCCGCGCCGAATTCCCCCGCTACGATGAAGAGCGCGAGGCGGCGCGAAGCCTCAAGACCGCTGCGATCGGTCGGCTCGACGAGCTATTAATCGAGCTACGAACACGGCTTGAAGGGAACGGCTGTCACGTATTCTTCGCCGACGACGCCGCTGCGGCGCGCAGATACATCGTCGATCTTGCGCGCGTCCGCAAGCTTAAGCGGGCGGTCAAAGGCAAATCGATGACCACCGAGGAGATCGAGCTCAACCCGGCGCTGGAAAAAGCCGGGGTCGAGGTGGTGGAGACCGACCTGGGGGAATATATCGTCCAGCTCCGGCACGAACCTCCCTCGCACATCCTGACGCCCGCGATTCATCTGTCGAAGGAGGACGTCGGCCAACTGTTTCACGATCGCTTCGGCACCGCATACACCAACGAGCCCGAGCGTCTGACGGCGGTGGCGCGCGACAATTTGCGCGCGGCGTTCCTGTCGGCGGATCTCGGAATCACCGGCGTCAATTTCGCAATCGCGGAGACCGGTACGCTGGTGCTGGTCGAAAATGAAGGCAATGGACGCTTTTCGAGCACCCTGCCCGATACGCTGGTCGCCGTGATGGGAATCGAAAAGGTGATCGCGCGGCTCTCCGACCTCAGTCACTTTCTGGAAGTGCTGGCGCGCGCGGGCACCGGTCAAAAGATCACGACCTACACCAACTTCATCACTCGTCCCCGCAGCCACGACGAACTCGACGGCCCACGCGAGATCCATGTTGTGATCCTAGATAATGGACGTAGCCGGATACTGGCCGATCCGGTCCTGCGTGAAGCCCTGAATTGCCTGCGCTGTGGTGCCTGCCTTAATGTATGCCCGGTCTATCGGAGTATCGGCGGGCACGCCTATGGTTACCCGTACCAAGGTCCGATCGGATCGATCATCAGCCCAGCTCTGTTTGGCAAAGCTGCGGGCCATCTGCCGTTCGCCTCGACCTTGTGCGGTGCATGCCGTGAAATCTGCCCGGTCAAAATTGATATTCCGAAGCTGCTGCTGCATCTGCGCTGGAAGGAAAATCAGAATAATCTCCAATGGCCGCGCGGTGCCGCAAAGGCGCGGCGGGGTGCGGCGCGCTTCGGCCGGATGGCGAACCATCCCCGCACCATACGCGCGTTATCCCGTATCGCCGTTCTGATCATGCGTCCGTTCGCGCATGAAGGCTACGTCAAATGGATGCCGGGACCGTTTCGCAACTGGACTCTGACACGGGACTTCCCGGTCCCAAAAGCACCGCTTAAGCATCGGTCGGCCGATCAGCCGCAAAGCAACTAGCATGGGCGCGTTCGTCAGGATTCTGGCTTCCGTCAAAACTGCACTGGAGATGCGGACGTTGGTGAATTCGGAGCCTCAGGTTGAAGCGTCAGTGGCCGCGCCAACGCTAATCGAGCCTTCCGCGGCTCAAATTCAAGTACCGATTGCGCGGGTGACGCATCGAGCGGAGTTGCTGTCGTCGTTCGCGCGCGAACTCGAAGCTATCGGCGGAGTCTTCGCGGGATCGGTTTCGCCGGGCGAACTGCCGACGCGATCGGTTGCGATCGCGGATCAGCTTGGCGCACTCATTATCGCGGTGGGCGAAGGCGTCACCCACGATCTGCTTCCGATTGCGAATCTGCTCGAACAGCATCATCGCGACCTTATATTGTTCGGCGCGGCGGGCGATGACGAAGCCCGGCGCGCGGCGCTGGCGCGAATCGCGCGCGCGGACCTTGGAATCGTCGAGGCGCATTGCGCAATCGCGGCCAGCGGTACGGTGGCGGTGGTCGCCAGTCCGGCGCGCCCCAATGCGCTGACGCTAATGCCGCCGGCAGTGCTGGTTATCGTTCCAGCCGATCGTATCTTTCCCGATCTCGCCTCCGCCATCGAACAACTCGGGCCCGATCTGATCGCAGGTCGTCGGACCGTATTCATTACCGGACCCAGCCGCACTGCCGATATCGAGAAGCGCATCGTGATCGGCGTGCATGGTCCGCGCAACCTTCACGTGCTGGCGCTGTGGCCCACCGATGTCTGAAGTCCGCCTGTTCAACACCTGCCTGGCCGAGCAATTCTTTCCGGCTGTGCCCGAAGCGGCCGCGTCGGTGTTGGCGAACCTGCACGTCAAAGTGGTTCCTATCCGGCGCGCGTTCTGTTGCGGACAGGCGCCGTTCAACGAAGGGCTGCGCGATGAGGCGATCAAACTGGCGCGGCGCTTCCTGAAATCGTGCGAGCCGGGCACTCCAATCGTCGTACCCTCCGGCTCGTGCGCCAGTATGATTCGCAATTTCTACCCCGATCTGCTGGCCGGCCATCCGAAGTTGCTTGCGAAAGCCAAGGCGATAAAACCCTGGGTTTACGAATTTTCGGAATTTCTCGTGAATGTGATGAAGGTCAAGTACCTGGGAGCGCGCTACGAACGTGCGGTGACCTATCATTCATCGTGTCATCTATTGCGCGAACTGCATTTGGACGCTGAGCCGATGATGTTGTTAAGCGCAGTAAACGGGATTCGCATTTGCGATCTGCGCGATCGTCAGGAATGCTGCGGCTTCGGCGGTCTCTTCTCGGTGAAGTTTCCGGAGATCTCGACCGCGATGCTCAAGGACAAGCTGGCGCGCATTCGGGAAAGTGGGGCTGAAACCGTGGTCGCGAACGATTGCGGATGTCTGATGCAGATCGGCGGCGGACTGCATCGCGACGGCAGCGAAATCGAAGTCCGTCACCTGGCCGAAGTCCTGGCCGGGCGCTGATCCCGATCGTCGCCCAGATTCTCGGCCTGGCCTTCGCCTCAGATTGATTGGCGCCGTGTCAGGTGGCAGTCCAGCGCGTGGCCTGTTCCATCGCGATCGAATCCGCCATCTTTTGAATTCGCTGATCGAGCCTGGCGATCTCGTCGCCCATTTCGGCGAGCCTGGTCTCGAGCGCTTCCACCCGGGCGTTAACGTCTTTGACCAGCACGCGCTTGCGCGATGTTCCATTTATCCCGTTCTCAGCCATCCCGGCCACCTCCCCGCCCACATTTTCAGACCTGATTCTGCGGGCTTGTCACCGGGAGTTTACGCGCGCACCAGCCTCGAACAAAGCTGGTGCCCAACGTGGCCTAAATCAGCCTAAAAGTTCTAGCCCGCGCTCGAACAGGCGGGGGGCGGATAGCGCGAAGGTTTCCCACATTTCGTCAGGACGCTTACCCCTACGATGGAGCATCAGGTTGAACGCGGTAATGGCGCCGAAGCGGAAACACGATAACGCACGGAACCAGCGCACCTGATTGTCATCGGTTCGCTCGCCGGCGGCGCCTTGGTAGCTTTCGGCGATCTCCTCGGGCGCAGGGCATGCGGAGGGCACCAGATCGCCGGTGACCCAGCACCCGCGATCGGAGAACATGCACAGCCATCCCAGATCGAGCATCACGGCGCCGATGTGCGCCAGCTCCCAATCAATTATCGCGGCCAGCGAGCCATCCTTGAAGAGGCAGTTCGACCATTGAAAATCGCCATGTACGCATCCCACGCGCGGCGTGGCGGGTATCGCCGCCAGCAGGCGGGCGCGAAGGATTGGTGATCGCTCGATCAGTTTTTTTTCGATCAACGGCCGTTGCAGCAGCCGATCCCACGCGGCAATTTCACTCGCCAGCCCGATCACTGCGCCGAAGCTCTCGCTGTAAGATCGCCAGTCCAATCTATGGAGCGCAGCGGCGGCTTCAACGGTCGCCAGGCTGCATCGGCGCATCTCATCGGGACTGAAAATTCTTTCGCCCAGCGCCGGTTTATCTCCTGCGACGAAATCAGCTATGAAAAACGGCCGGCCAAACCATTTTGTTTCCTCTCCCCACCATCGGATGGGCGGGACTGCGACCCTCGATGCCGGCGCGCCGGCCAGCGCCGCCATGATGCGTCCCTGGCGCGCGATGTCGTTGGGTCCGATCGGCGGCACGCCCAATGGCGCCAGCCGAATCACGAGGGCCTCGCTGCGGGCCGCACCCGCGCCCAGTCCCTCGTGCAGAAAGCGGTAGCTGACTCCCGCGTGCCCTGGTAGCGGTACAACCTCGCTCACCCGTGCCTCGTTATCCGCCGTATGCTCACGGATGAACGCCGTCAGCCGTTGCGCCAGTTGGATCGAATCAGCCCTCATGGACAACTCTGAGTTCCGCGGTTGCAGAAAGTTGCGTTTGGCATGAGACAAACTATCACCCTTTTAATTCCGTTTTTTCGACGCAAACTTAACCTGCTGCGCGCGGCGCTCATCAGGTTAGCGCATGGATTCGATTTGAGCGCGGCGAAGAGTAACATCGGTAACATTCCTTTTAAAATTCTCATCGCACTCTATTCCTGAGGTAGAGACCGGCAAGGATCGCGATGGGATCGCGGAGGAAGTCCGTAGCCGGTTGCTGCGGCATTAACCGGTGAGATAGGACATTTGCCAGCGTCATGGCTCGCACCCATCAAATACGACAACGAGGTTACCCGTCATTCGCCGTCGCGGATGACTGAAGCAGCAAGATGAAATTTTGTCCTCAATGCGGCGCGCAAATTTTACCCGCCGCTAGATTCTGTGTCGAATGCGGCCAGTCGTTCTCCAGTGCAACTCTGGCGGCGCAAGATCCGGCGGCGCATAACCAGGCGCCCGCCCCGCGGTTCACGCCCGCCTTCGCCGCCGCGATCGTCGTGCTGCTGGTGGCGGGCAGTATCGCGGCCGCGCTGATCCTGCGTAACGTACCGCAACAACAGCGCGCGCAGGCGCAACTCGCGCAACAATCGGGCGGCTCCGCGGCCAATGGAACGCCCGGCAATCCTGCGGCGATCAAGTTGCCGAAAACCGCGGTCGATTTCATCAACAAGCTCGACCAGCGCGCGCAGGCCAATCCCAAAGACCTTGCGCTTTGGGATCGATTGGGCGAGGTCAGCAGCCGCGCCGCGCTGTTCGATCCGTCGTATTACCATCGCGGGCTCGACGCCTATGCGCATGTATTGAAGATAGCTCCCGACGATCCCGCGGCGTTGCGCGGAGTCGGCAATATCAATTACGACCTGCACAACTACGATCAGGCCGCCGCAGCTTACGAACATTACCTGAAGCTCAAACCCAACGATCCGGATGTACATACCGATCTTGGCACCATGTATCTGTCGAGCGGCAATCCCGATCAGGCGATTGTCCAGTACAAGCAGGCGGTGCAGGTAAATCCCAAATTCTTCCAGGCATACTACAATCTTGGAATCGCATATTCACAGGAAAACCAGGCCGCCAACGCGCGGATCAATTTTGAGCAGGCGCTGGCGCTCGCGCCCGACGATCAATCGCGCAACGAAATAAAACAGATGCTGGCGCAAAACGGCGGCGCGCCCGGCGCAAATGGCGGAAAAACGGCGCCGGCTTCATCGCCACCGGCCACCACGTTCGCGGCAGCGGTCGAGCAGGCCGTGCGCAATTTGCCAATCGCCGGCGACAAGGTGGCCTCGGTGCAATGGCCGTCGAGCACGCACGCGCGGATCGCAATGCAGAATTTTCCGATGAATGCGATGCCGCCGTTTGCGCGCGATAAGTTTCTGTCGGACCTCAAGTCGGGGGTCCGGAATGCGATGGGACAGTACCACGTCGGCGGGCCGGTTCAGATCGATCTCACCGATGCGGGATCGGGCGCGGCGATGCAGGCCGTTACGATCGATTCAGCGGGGACGAGCGCGCCGCCATCCGCAGCCACAGTGTCATCCGGCGCTGCGCCCTCCGTTGATTCCGCGGCCGCCGCCCCTGCGAGCGACAGCTTTCAAGGCGCGGTCGATCAGATGATGCGATCGCTGCCGATCGCCGGTTCCAAGGTGCAGTCGGTGAAATGGTCTTCGCCACGCAAGGTTACCGTACTGATGGACGACTTTCCGATGGACGGGATGCCGCCGTTTGTACGCGGCAAGTTCGTCGATCACATCAAGGCCGGGCTCCAGAACGCCAAGATTGCACATAACGTCGCGGGAACCGTGCAGCTCGATATTGCTGATGCCGCCAGTGGCCGGGTGATGGAAACCGTTACGCAATAAACCGCGCGAGGTTGCGCCATGCTCAAAACCGGGGCCGAGCATCTGGAAACTCTGCGCGACGGGCGCAAGGTGTTTATCGGCAGTGCGCAGGTGGGCGACGTCACCAGCCATCCGGCCTTTCGCAATGCAGCGCGCACGGTCGCCTCGATTTACGATCTGAAGGCGGCGCCGGAAAACCGCGAGGCCATGAGCTTCGAGGAAGATGGCGAGCGCTTCAGCGCCTATTTTCTGCGTGCCCGCTCGCGGGAGGATCTGGCCCGGCGCACCGAATCGCATCGCAGTATCGCGGACTTGACCTGCGGCATGTTCGGACGCTCGCCCGATCACGTGTCTAGCTTCGTCACCGGGATGGCGATGAATCCGCAGGTATTCGGCAAGTACGCGGAAAACGTGACCGCCTATTACCGGCACATGCGCCGCGACGATATCTATGCCGCGTATGCGGTCACGCCGCCGGCCTCCGCGCGCAATCCCGAGTTCTACCAGAAGAAGAATCTGCCCGTGCCGACGCTGCGCGTGGTACGTGAAGACGATGACGGCGTCGTGATCTCCGGCATGAAGATGCTGGCCACCGGCGCGATTCTCGCCAACGAAATCTGGATCGGCAACGTGCTTCCGCTGGCGCCGGAGTTCCGCCGCGAGGCGATCACCTGCGCGGTACCGTGCAATGCGCCGGGGCTGGTGTTGTGGTCGCGCAAGCCGCTCGAAGCGCTGGCGCGCAACGAGTCTGACGCTCCGCTGACCTTCCGTTTGGATGAAACCGACAGCATGGTGCTGTGCGACAATGTGAAAGTGCCGTGGGAGCGGGTGTTCGTGCATGACGACGCGATCCTCTCGCGCAGCATCTACGTCGAAACTCCGGCCCATGCATTCGGGAACCATCAGTCCAACGTGCGCTTCGCGGCCAAGCTGCGGCTGATCGTCGGTGTCGCCAGCCGCATCGCGCAATCGTCGGGAGCCGACCAGGTGCCCGCGATTCGCGAAACGCTCGGGCGGCTCGCGGCGCTCGAAGCGGCGCTGCAGGCGATGATCGCGGGACAGCTTTACGCAGCCGAGCCGTGGCCGGCGGGATATATGACGTTTAATCGGCGCTTCATGTACGCCGCGCTCAACTGGTGCACCGAGAGCCACTCGGCGATCATCGATTGTCTGCGCGAGTTATGCGGCGGCGGGGTTTTGCAGATGCCGGCCGACGACTCGATAATCGACGCTCCCGAACTGCGCGAAGTATTTCAGACCTACTGGAGCACGCCGCAGATGGCGGCGCAGCGGCGCATGAAGCTGTTTCGGCTGGCGTGGGATCTGGTCGGATCGGAGTTCGCCGGCCGCCATCAGCAATACGAAAAATTTTACGCCGGACCTTCCTTTATCGTGCGCAACTACAGCTTCATGACCGCGCCGTGGGACGAGCTCCACGCGGTCGTTGATGGGCTGCTGGATCGCTCTAAGCAGTAGGTCGCAATCGAAGGTGCCGGGATTCTTCGGCTACGCTCAGAATGACAGAATGGGCTTGGGACGCGTGACCGCCGCCATTCACTTCAATCGCGCAGGGCCGGGAAGCTGATGCGCACCGCGCGATCGATCAGCTCGGGTTGCCTGAACTCGCCATGTAGCGGGCACTGTGCCGCGTAGGTTCTGAGCAGCACAGAGGCGGAATCGACTTCCGCGACCAGCCGCGCCGCCAGCTCACGATCACATCCCGCTTCCGGGCATAAAATTGTATTGCGCACCGCATCCTCCTCCATCCGCTCCACCCCCCTTAAAAGTAGCATTTACAGACCCAGAAAATCCCGTTGCTCGGGAAATTTGGCCGCCAGTTTATGCGCCAATTCCGGATCGCCGGTTATGTGATTCGCCACCTGCTGGAATGCCTTCACATTTTCGGTCTGCGTACGGAAGCCGCGCACATAGGGATTCGCGGTTGGTATGATGCTGTCGGCGGGCGGCGGCGGTATCCCTTGCCGCGGCGCCGTTAAATCGAAGGTATCGAGTAAACTACCCACTCCCTTTCGATTATTTACCGCCGGCGAATAGCTATTGCCGCCGAATTTTTGCGCGAGAAACCTTAGTATCGATGTGTGGTCGAGCGGGTCGCTGTGGACATGCGCCGCCGAAACGAAAGGCGAGATCACCAGGCCCGGTACGCGCGGGCCGCTGCTGACGAAATCAGAATATTCATGGTTGGGCGCCTGAGTAACGATCGCCAATGGCTGCACATGATCGTAAAACCCGCCGTGCTCGTCATAGGTGATGACCATCGCAGTCCGCAGCCATCGCGATTTGTTGGAAACCAGCGCCCGGTAAATATCCAGGAGGAAATGCTGTCCGCCCAGCACCGAGGATGGCCGATGGTCGTCGCTGCCCTCGCCGGTATGCGGCGCATCGGTGTATTTCGGTTCGACGAATATGACTTTCGGAAAAGTCTGGTCGGGCTCGAGTTTGAAATCGACACTCAACTGATCGAAGCGGCGAAAGCGATCGCTGCCCACCATCTCGGGCGCCCACTTGAGCATCATCGAGAAGAACGGGAAAAATCCCTGATGATAGACTCGCCACGGCACGCCGCGCTGAGTTAGCCAGTCGTATACCAGCGGCTGATCCGGGAAGCTGAGCGGATCGCCGACGTTCAGATCGATCCTGCTCTCGCCGGCCATTGCCATCAGGCGATTCGGCTGAGTGCCGGCAGGCAGCGCCGCGAACCATCGGTCGCAAACGCAGAAGTTCCGGGCGAAGAAATCATGGATCGGGACCACATCGGCGTTGTAGTAGCCCATCACGTTGGAATCGCCCTTCGCGTTCTGAACGAATCCTTTCATCGGATAGAACCCGCCGGGCTGGATCGGCCCGAATTGCGCGGCGACATCGGGGCGCTCGTGCGGCGAATCGGCGATGTTCAATTCATGCAGTGGCACCTGTTGATATCGGAAGCTGTCGGGCGGCAGACCGGGGTTGGCATTCTGCTTGAGCCACGCCTGATCATCGCGCAAGCCATCGAGCTTCAGCGCACCGCGGTTCGGATCGGATGTCGGCAGACTGAGATAACCCAGCAGATGGTCGAACGATCGGTTCTCCATCATCACGATTACGATTATGTCGATCTGATCGAGAATCGATGGCATTAGTCAGTTCCTATTTTTCATAAAAAAGCACTGAGTTCCTCGCTGCGCGTCAGAATGACAGCCGCTTATTTCCTTCCGTTACTTTGTACCCAAAAAATGAGGGGCCGGGATTGCTCCCAGCCCCTCGCCGCCTCCCCAACGCCGCCGCACCACCACACTCGGTTAAGCAAACTGTCGCCCGCTGGTCATCAGTGTCCCGGCATACAGGTGAGAACCCTGCAAAAGACCCCGGAGGAACTTTTCACCACCGCCCACGCGTTCATCCGCCGCCGCACCGCCACGCCCGCGTGAAACTCTTTCGACCCCGCCGCCTTCTTCGTCCCTCCGGGGTCTCGCAACATCCGCCAGCCCCCCGCCCCGCAAAACTTTATGGACCCACGCCCGCGTTGTCGGATCTCGGAATCACCTCTCGATGCGTGAAGACCCCATGCATCGGGCACCATCCGCGATACAACCGCAACAATGCTTTCATGGTTGGAACTACACAGAACAGATTTCCCGCCGACCGCCGCTGACACCTTGGACAATGCACTGTACGCATCGCCGCCCCCTCGCATCTGTCCATTCGCTGTTGCGCAATCCTGACCGCGTCCTATCGCGATCCCCCTCTTCAATGCCCAGTTCAACTCCTCGGCAATTCCACCTCACGAGCATCCGCTGGTGGTGCCGCAATTCATGCATTTGTAGCAGGCGCCATTGCGCACCATGATGCATCCGCAATCGGGACAGGAGGGTGCGTCAGCCTGATTAATAAAGGTCTGGCGGCTCTCTTTGCGATCCTCCGCGCCCCGCGACGATAGGGACTTAGGCGACATGGCGGCTTCTATTAGGCGGACCGACTCGCCAATCGAGCGCAGGCGGTTCGTTAAGTCAACTGCGGGCTTAAGGGCTTTTGAAGTCGTTTCAAAAGCAGTAAGTTTCGATGCCAGTTCGATACCTGCGGCTACAGTTGAAGTAAGTCCCGTCGCCTTATTGAATAAGTCGATACTGCTTTGAATTTTCTCTGCAGCTTTTATGGTCTCGGTAAAGTCCATAACAGATCTTACCTTTTGTTCGGTCCGGTTAGATTTATCCGCCTCCGACGCACCTGTGACTGACTGCCGCTCCGGCGAGTCCCCAGCAGTCTCGCTGCTCTTCGTTTCAGTCTCCGAATCGGTATTCTCGGGTACCGCGCTGCGGTTATCAGTCAGTTGCGTGCCCCCGATGATGCCAACCTCGCGCCGCGATTCCTCATCGAGAAACTTCGATGCCATCCAGCGGAACAGATAATCCACAATCGATTTCGCGTATGGAATTTGTGGATTCCGGGTAAACCCCGAGGGCTCGAAGCGCATGTGCGCGAACTTGTCGACCAAAAAGCGCAGCGGCACCCCATATTGCAGGGCGTAGGAGATTGCGGTGGCAAACGAGTCCATCAGGCCCGAGATGGTCGACCCCTGCTTGGACATCGAGACGAAAATCTCGCCCGGCGTGCCGTCCTCGTACATGCCGACCGTGATGTACCCCTCGTGGCCGGCGATATCGAATTTGTGCGTGATCGATCGGCGCTCGTCGGCCAGCTTGTGGCGCGCCGGACGAAACTCATCGTTCGGTAACATCGCCTGCGCCGCCGCGGCCGCCGCCACTGCCGATCCGCTCGACGACTTGCCGGTGTTAAGCGGCTGCGTACGCTTGGAACCGTCGCGATAGATCGCCACCGCCTTGAGTCCCAGCCGCCAGGCGGTCAGATAAGCCTCGCCGATCTCGTCGGCAGTCGCCTCGGTCGGCATGTTGATGGTTTTCGAGATCGCGCCCGAGATAAACGGCTGCACCGCACCCATCATCCTGAGATGGCCGAGATAATGAATTGTGCGCGTGCCCGCACGCGGCTTGAAGGCGCAATCGAAAATCGGCAGATGCGCGTCGCTCAGATGCGGTGCACCCTCGATCGTCTCGTGCTCGTCGAGATATTCGACGATCTCCTGAATCTCTTTGGAATCGTAACCGATTCGCTTGAGCGCGCGCGGCACCGTCTGGTTGATGATCTTCAGCATCCCGCCGCCGACCAGCTTTTTGTACTTGATCAGCGCGATATCCGGTTCCACACCGGTAGTATCGCAGTCCATCATGAAAGCGATCGTGCCGGTGGGCGCGATTACGGTGGCCTGCGAGTTGCGATAGCCGGCGCCCTGGCCCAGACGCAAAGCGTCATCCCAGGCTTCGCGCGCGCCGCGCAACATATCGAGCGGGACGTGCGCGGGTTCGAGCTTGTGCGCATGGCTGCGATGGCGCTCGATAACTTTGAGCATCGGCTCGCGATTTGGCGCATAGCCCGCGAACGGGCCCATCGCGGATGCGATTCGCGCCGATTGCAGATAGGCTTCGCCGGTCATCAGCGACGTGATCGCGGCCGCGTAGCTGCGTCCCTGGTCCGAGTCATAGGGCATCCCAAGCGCCATCAGCAGCGCGCCGAGGTTGGCATAGCCCAGCCCCAGTTCCCGGAAATCATGCGCATTTTTGCCGATTTCGGCGGTCGGGTACGAAGAGTTATCGACCAGAATTTCCTGCGCCGTGATCAACACGTCCACCGCATGCCGAAATGCGCGCACGTCGAACTCGCCGCGATCGTCGATGAACTTCATCAGATTGAGCGAGGCGAGATTGCAGGCCGAGTTGTCCAGGTGCATGTATTCGCTGCACGGATTCGAGGCATTGATGCGCCCGCTCGCCGGGCAGGTGTGCCAGCCGTTGATCGTGGTATCGAACTGCATCCCAGGATCGCCGCAGGCGTGAGTTGCCTCGGCGATCATCCTGACCAAATCGCGTGCCCGATATTCGTCGGCCACTTCCTGGCTTCGCACCCAGCGCGTGCGCCACGGCGCGTCATCGACCACCGCCTGCATGAACTCGTCGGAAACGCGCACCGAGTTGTTGGCATTCTGAAAAAAGACCGAGCCGTAGGCCGGGCCGTCGAGCGAAGAATCGTAGCCAGCCTCGATCAGCGCCCAGGCCTTCTTTTCCTCATCCTGCTTGCAGGTGATGAAGTCTTTGACATCGGGATGGTCAACATTAAGCACCACCATCTTGGCCGCGCGCCGGGTCTTGCCGCCCGACTTGATCACGCCCGCGGAAGCATCGGCCGCTTTCATGAACGAAAGCGGGCCCGAGGCGGTACCGCCGGCGGAAAGCTTTTCGCGCGACGATCGTACCCCCGACAGGTTGACGCCCGCGCCGGAACCGCCTTTGAAGATCATCCCTTCGTTGCGGTACCAGTTCAGGATCGAGTCCATGTTATCGTCGACCTTCAGAATGAAGCAGGCCGAGCATTGCGGCTTGGGTTCGATACCGACGTTAAAGTAGACCGGGCTGTTGAAAGCGGCCTTTTGATTAGCCAGCAGATGAGTCAGCTCGGCGCGGAACGTATCGCGCTCGTCCGGCGATAGAAAATAGCCGCCGCGCTCGCCCCATCCGGTGACCGTATCGACCACCCGCAGGATAAGCTGGCGGACCGAGGTTTCGCGTTTGGGCGTCCCGAGCTGGCCGCGGAAATACTTCGAGACCACTACGTTGGTGGCGGTCTGCGACCAGATGCGCGGCACTTCGACTTCGGTCTGCTCGAACACCAGCCGCCCATCCTCGCCGGAAATCACCGCCGAGCGGCGCTCCCATTCGAGCTCGTTGAGCGGATCGACGCCGGGGCGGGTGAAAAAGCGCTCCAGACGGACGCCGCCCAGCTGAACCGGCTTCGCCGTCTCAGCCGTCTCCAATGGTTTTTTTTCCGATTCTGGCATCGCCGATCTCCCCAACCCGACCCATCAACCCCGGCTTCGATTCAGTGTTTTGCTGACATTTCCCATGATTCGCATCCACGCACTGCTCTCACGCACGACAGCAACGAATTGCGATAATAGACCGGAGTTAATAGTCACCGTCGAGCAAACTTGTCAAGTCCGACCCCCTACATGTTGTGTGTATCCGCCTGTGGACAACCTATATATTAGGTTGTTGACAAACTTTTGACAACTTTCGGGCGAGTAAGGAGACCTGGAAATTCATTTAAGAGCACATAAGATAATCTTATGCGACGTATTTTCGCCTTGGCGCTCGTGCGCCACTCGATTAAGCTCGTTAACTCCGATGAATAATCGTCGCCACAGGGCTCCCGAGCCCATTGGAATGGCGCTTCGGCCGATTCTCGAGCGGCTCGACGCGGAAGGCCATTTTGGGCTTGTGAGGTTAACTCAAGTATGGCCGGAGATGGTCGGCGAAGGGATCGCGCGGCACACTGAAGTTGCCGGCTTGAAGTTTCACACCGCGGTGATCAAAGTCTCGCTGCCGATGTGGATTCAGGAGCTCAACCTGCTGAAAACACAAATCCTGACGCGGTTGCAGGAGCGGCTGGGGGCGGACGTGGTGCGCGACCTGCGCTTCGTTATTGGCAAGCTCAGCCGCCGCGAGCGTCCACGGCTGAAGCCGGTGGCGCGGGCGGTTCGCCGCTCAATCGAATTGCCCGAACTCAAGGATCCCGAGTTGCGACGCGCGTTCGAAAGCCTGATCGAGGCCTGGGGCCGCTCCTCCCGCTGACTTTTTTGATTTACGACGGAGCTTATTCCGCCAACCGCATAAGGCTCCGACGCTGCCACACCCGCTTTTCGACATGAACACGCGCCGGGGTTCACTGGTCTAAGGCTTCATCTCCAACACGGGTGCAAGTGACAATAGGCTAGGTCGGCATATCAGCAGCCTGGGCTCGCAAGACGGCGTGGGCGGTCTGGCGCTGAGAAAGGAAATGACGCTCAACCAAAAGAAAAAAGAGCCAGGAGATCAGAATAGAAAACCCGACGAAATACATTATCGAAGAAATTCCACGGTAATTTCCGATCAAATGTAAGACGATGGCTATCGCCACCGGATGAATCAGGTAGAGCGAATAAGAAAACGAGCCAAAATAACTGAGCAGAGGAACATGCGGCCACGATGGACGCAGCAGCGCCGCGCCCAGGAAAAGAAAGCACACAACCGGCGCCAGCCACATTTGTAAATGCAGCAGGCCGATTAGGGGGTTGAAACTTCCAATCACGAGCGAGGCGATACCCCAGGCGAGTGCGGACGACCTGAACCGGACCATCGGCATCCAGAAAGCGGACTGCCCCCGCACATAGACATCTGCCAGATACGCACCTAATGCCCACTCCCACCAATAACAAAGGAATAAATGACGGAAAACGAATTGGTAGTCGCCTTTCAACAGGAAACTCGCAGCCGTGTAAAAAGACAACCCAAATGCGAACATTAAAACCGGCAACCGTTCGCCGAATTTTTCACGCAGCCGCAGGAATATCGGATAGGCGAGATAAAAGTGAACCTCAATGGCTATGGTCCAGAAAACAGCGTTGATACTCCAAAAGTAGGGCTGATACCACACATGAATCATAAAAATGTGGGCTATTACAGCGCCGTTTGCGGGCCGCCTGATCAGATTCGTCGGAATCCAAAATCCGGCGAGAATCGAGAGCGCCAGCGCCGCATAATGAGTCGGCAGGAGCCGACGAGCGCGGCGGAAGAAAAACTGTCTCCAGTTAACCTCAACGCGGTTTTGGCCGAAGCCCTTGAAGGCCTGCGGTAGATGGATACAGAAACCGCTAAGTACGAAGAACAGGGATACACCCCATTCACCCAAACCGGATCCGAGGAAAAAGCCTGGTGCAAAATGGCTCTGCTGCCAGGAGTGATGGATGACTACGGCCAGCGCCGCAAAGCCTCGAATCGGGTCGATAGCGCCAACCCAGCGGGCAACCGGCCACAGGGGTGCGCCCATCGGTAATGGTTCGGTTTCGGACGGGAGGTGCAAACATGCCTGGGCCGGCGTTCTTTCAGCGGTACGTGCAGCCGTTCCGCCAGCTAAGGCCCACGGCTTAACCGGAATTTCTTCTTTTTCCGACAGAGTGAGGTCAATTCCTATCACAGGTCTGCTCAGGGCGCACTCGTTAAGGGCTATCTTTTCTCCACTCAAGCGTGTCCCATCCGCCCAGCGCCAGGAATGCGAGCCGAATGGTGGGGCTCGCGACCGCGCAGCTTTACCAAGCGCGCGATCTCGCGATCACCACCGACTTCCGCGAGCCGATAAGCGCGGTGCTGTCTGCGCACATGGGACTCGCCGCGCCGCAGATCGATCGCGTCTTCCCAGCGCGGCCCGCATCGTCGGGCAATACCGCCGCCCTGCTGCGGACATAGTCAAAACGCTCAGCCGGGATGGTCGAGCGTGAGGCGGCCCGTAAGCCCGCTGGCGTCGAGGAACTTGTCGTAATGAATGTGAGCATGGGGAACCCCCGCTCTCGAGAGTATCGGCAGGGCGGCATCGATCATTCGTGGTGGCCCGCACAGGTAGGCATGGCAGGAATCCAGATGCGGAAATCGCGCGGCACTGATGAGTTCGGTGACCAGGCCCCGCGCACCGGGCCAATCGCTGGTGGGCGGCTCGTCGGAAAGCACCGGCACGAAGTTGAAGTCACCGCGCCAGCGGGCTGCGATTTCCGCCATGGCGTCAAGATCGTAAAGATCACGTTGGGTGCGCGCACCGAACAGAAACATCGCCTCGCGGGCAGCGCCGTCGCCGCGTACCGTCTCCTCAAGCAAGGCACGAATGGGAGCCAGTCCGCTCCCGCCCGCGACAAACAACAGCGGCGCCGGCGAACGGCGCATCCAAAAATCTCCGAGCGGCCCTTCCACCATCAGGGCTTCCCCGACCTTCGCGGTACGAAACAGCCAGTCGGTGAAGCCGCCGCCAGGCGCGTGCCGAACATAAAAGGTGAGATCGGAACCGCCGTCCGCGCCGAGGGCGGCCGCAAAGGAAAAATCCCGTGCGCGTTCGAGATGGAGCGGGCGTAGCGATGCATACTGGCCGGCCGCATAGAGCATCGGCCGTTCCAGCCTGACGTGCAATTCGCGGATATCGTGAGTCAGTTCACGAATTTCCGCAATGACGCCCGCGATGCACGACACGGGAAAGCGCGGACGATCGCTCTCCAGCTCAACTTCCAGGCTGATATGGTCGCCCGGCCGCACTTTCGACTGACAGGCGAGGATATAACCGTCCTTGATTTCCGCGGCGCTCAACACGTAGGAGAAGTCCCGAATAACCTTGACTCGGCCCGCGGTGAGCCTGCATCGGCACATGGTACAGGTGCCAACCTTGCAGCTATGGGGAAAATCGAGGCCGGCGTCGAGCGCGGCCTGCAGCACGCTCTGGTTGGCCGCGACCGTTATCTCGACCGCGAAAGGTTTAATCGATGCTACGCCCGGAGTGCGCGATCCACGCCTGAACAGCCCCCAGACCACCCGAATTACCGCTCCGCGATCAAGCTGGGGTTTCCCATCCGGCCACGATATTTGCCTGACGTGCAAGATCACGTTCGGCTGGGCTGGCAAATTGTTCGTCCCAACGCTGCAAGTGCGGACGCATCGCACGGTGCCAGAGCGGGGGAACCAGGCACATAAAGAAGCAGCCTATCGCACTGCCAACCAGCGGTACGTCGCGATAAGCCAGCAGCTTCCAGTATGGCGTGGCCGGATCGGTGTGATGTCCGGAATGGGTCACGATCTCGAAGGTTAGAATCCGCGATATCGGGCGGGTATGGTTCCATGCATGGCGTTTTTCGATCGGTGTACCCGGCACCCGGATCAAACCGTAATGCTGAACGTAGCTGAACACCGTGACGATTGCGCCGCCCAGCATTCCAGTGGCCAGCACGGCGAGCACCGAACGCCAGCCATCAGCGGCATCGAAGATCGCGAGCAGTGCGATCGATCCCAGGATTTGCCACAGCACTCGCGAGCCCGGTGACAGCCATGGAGATTTTCCATATGCCAACAGGCGGCGCTTTTCCTGACGGAAAGAGTTCTGGTGCATGTAAAGAATCAATTTGGGCATGAACGGATAGACCGACATGCCACGCGGCGGAGTATCCATGTCGAGCGCCGATGAGGTCTCGATATGATGGCTCCGATTGTGCTCAAGCTCGACGTAGTTGAAAAAAAAGAGTGTGCCTATCAGGCCGCCCGCGAAGCGCGAGATCCACTCGGAACGATGAAACAGTTCATGCGCCACCGGCAGGCCCACCGCCGCCGTAATGATGGCGACCGACAGCATCGCACCGGCAAGAGTGGAAGCATCTGGACGCCCCGACAGCAATCGCCAGTACGCGATCCATAGGAACGCCAGTGGAAGGAGCTGGAGCCACAACATGAACAGCGCGCCCGGTTCCGACATGCGCCGCGGTGAAAAATCGAAGTCTGCCGCCACGTCAGGGATTACCATCAGGACGAACAGGCCAAGACCGGTCCACGCCCACAGTCCTCCACCCAGCAGGCCCAACCCGGTTAGGGCCACTACGCTGAAGGGAAACAAATATTTGAGGTAATCCATTTGCCGTCTCCCCTTCTGTTGGCAGGCGAAAGCGCCGCACCGCGGGACATGGGCGGCGTGCTACCAGTTCTGCTGCTGGAGCTTCTCATCCATCTCGCGCATCTTCGCCAGCCGCTCGTAAGTCGGCTCCTGCGCTTTGTTGCGCTCGGCCGCCAGCTCTTCGCTGTGGACGCTGGGCAACTCGCCATTGATCTTCGCGAGCGCTTCCTGCGCCAGCTTGCGCACCATCGGGCTGCGATCGCTGCCGACAATCTGCGTCAAGGTATCCATGGCCTTGGGATTCCCCATTTCGCCAAGTGCAAAAACCGCCGTGCCGCGCGCGCGTTCATCGGTCTGGGTCTGCAGATATTGCATCACCGGCAGCGTTCCGGCCTGGTCGCCGATCCGTCCCAACGCCGCCACCGAATGAAGCTTTACGATATCGGGAGTATCGCGCAGGAACATCTGCTCCGATAAAAGCGGCACCGCGTCCTTGAATTGATGGACCCCGAGCAGATCGATCGCCTTTACTTTCACGCGCAGGTCACGATCGGTCAACTCGCGCATCAATAGGCCGTTGGCCTCCGGAGTATTCGCGTTTTCAAGTTCATCGAGCGCCGCCACCCGCACGCGCGGATCGACATCGTCGATCTTCTTGCTGGCGTCCGCGAATGCTTCTTGCGGAGTCTTGGCTTTGGGCCCGCCCTGGGTGCTGCGCATCGCCTGCCCAAAAATATTATTGCCCATATCCGGACCGCCGCCGCCGCCGAACTGGGCACGCGCAATTCCGGGCAGAACTAACAATAGCAATGCCGCGATCGGCGCGAGCATCCAGCGCATCCTAAGCATTTCCACTGCCTCCAGGTTCCGTCAAAATGATTGGCTAAAGTGCATTGCATTACAAGCTTAGGATGGGCGCTCGCGAAGCGGGCGGGATTAGCCGCAATCGCCTTAATCGCGATCATTGCGCTGTCGCTGGCGTCCGGTACCGGCGCGCAAGGGATCGGATTGGCGCGGGCGCGGGTCCATCCGAGAGCCACGCCGACTCCGAAGATTCTGTCACTGCCGCCGGCTATCCGGATTCCTACCTATGCTCCGGGACCGATGCCGTTTCATGAGGACGAGCGGCTGACCTTTGTTGCCTCGTGGCTCGGGTTGCCGGCCGCCCAGGCTCAGATGGAGCTGCATCGCGACCCCGCCGATCCCGCGTTATGGACTTGCGAAGCGATGATCAAGACCAATCGCGCAGTCGATGTTTTTTTCAAGATGCGCGACTATATGCGCGAGCAGTTCAGGATCGATAGCCTTGCGCCGCGGGATATGTACGTGCGGCAACGTGAAAATTACCGGCACGACGACTTCAATGTATGGTTCAATCGCGACCGGCAACTGGTCACGATGAGCAAGCGAAACTCGCATGGCGTGCAGCTCAAGCAATACCGCGCGAGTAATCCCTGGGGGATGCTGTCGGGCGCCGCGATGGCGCTGTCGCAGCCGATGGCGGTGGGCGAGAAATATACCTTCGACGTATTCAGCGCCACCACTCGCTACGTGCTGAGTTTCGAGGTGGCCGGGCGCGAGCGAATCGATACTCCGCTCGGAACCT
This sequence comes from Deltaproteobacteria bacterium, assembly GCA_027317185.1. Lineage (GTDB taxonomy): Bacteria > Desulfobacterota > Binatia > Binatales > Binataceae > JAJPIG01. Next base: position 3,753 of record DAHVFB010000030.1, on the reverse strand, counting down.
TCGATGCGCTCCGGCTGGTCCCATCGGTGCTGTATCTCAGCAACGGCAAATTCCGCGCCGATGCTCAATCGACCAATATCTGGATTTCCGCCGATGGCCGCAAGTTGCCGCTGCGAGTCGAGTCCGCGACGTTTATCGGCGCAATTCGGATCGATTTGGTCAAGATAGAAGAGCGGCAGCAGGCGGGCGCGCATCGCGCCGAACTGCGGCACTGATCATGCCGATATATTGGGTCTGGAGGCGTGCCGTTCGCATCGGCCGGCGCGATCGTGCTGCCTAGCGTATCGCTCATGAAGTCCCGCGGACCGCCGGCATCGGTGCGCGTGAAGCGCTCATCGATCCCCAGCCCCGTCAGCAGGTTGGCGGTGATGTTGGGCGGATTCGCCCCATCGAGTTCCTGCACCGGATTCAACCCGTCATACAGAAACTCCGTCGTGACTCCGCCGATGGTCTTCTTCATCCGCCGCCCGAAGCCGTCATAGACGAAGCTGCCGACCGTGGTCCGGCCCTGGCTAATCGTGCTCAGATGATTGCGCGCATCCCAGCTATACGTGTTGGTCCCGGTGCCGGGCATCCCCCATCACTGTTGCCGGGCGAGGCCGACCCGGTTGGGATTGTATATACGGTCGAATTTCTGCTGCTGCTGCGGCGTAAGCGCCGCCCGGATGTCCTCGAAGGCATGGGCCAGCGCCGCGCGCCTGCGCGCTTGAAATTGAGTTCGCAAAAGCCCGATTTGGCTGCGCGTCCGATCCAGTTCCTCCGCTATTTCGTTGCGTTGCGCCGGCGTGAGATCCAGATCGCGATCCATCCGCTGGACGATCCCGGCGGCTGGAACTCTTAATAATTGAAAGCGATAAGCGATCGTGCTGACCGCGAAGCCGAGCAGGATGCCGGCCGCGATCGCGCTCGTCACCGTCCACCAGTTTCGTTTATCCGGCAAAGTCGTCGAGTGGAAAGGCTGAGTCCTGAACGCTGGATAATGTGCTGACGGGCTGCGGACTGGTCAGTACCTCGGTGAGGCTCGGGTTGGGAACAGTAGTTGCCACATAAGCAACCATGCTCGCCGCCAGCACCATCGCAATCGCGGTCCACTTGCCGGCCTGCGGCGCGTGGCGATTGCTCTCCCGTACGGTCCGCAACTTATAAATTGCGGATCCAGCGATTCCGCGATGCGCACTGGCGTCATACCCGCCAAACGCCGAATGCAGAACCGGAGCGGTCAACGCGAAGGCTCGAAACGAGTGATCGCAGGATGAGCATTCGCGCAGATGATCGGTGATCAAAACGGCCTGCCCGCGATCCAGCCGTTTGCGCCAAAAGTTGGCAAATTGTTTTCTGGTTTCGAAACAGCTCATGCTAAAAACCCAAACCGGCGCGATCCGATTACGCGCTTGGCCTGCTTTCGGAGCGCTTGCCGCGCTCGAAACGCCCTGATTTTCACCTTAGCCTCGCTCCATCCTAGCGTCTGTGCAATCTCGTTCACGCCCATCTCCTCACCGTCCCTCAGGACCAGCACCAGTCGATCCTCGGGGCGCAGGCTATTGAGCAGCCGATGCGCCAGTTCGTAAGCTCCGCGCCTTTCCTCCGCGATCCCCGTCAACTCTTCGGGCGACGCGTGATTCAATAGCTCACCCCACTGGGCTTCGGCGCTGGTAAAGTCCGCGACCAGCTCCTCGGGGCGGCGGCGGCGCCGGCGTAACTCGTCATACGAAGCATTTACCGCAATCGTCCTGATCCAGGTGGCAAACGGCATCTCGCATCGATAACTGTCCAGTCCGGCGAACGCGCGCAGGAAGCATTCCTGAGTCAAATCGCGAACCAGCTCCGGATCGGAGAAAAAACGCCGGCACAGGCTCTCGATTCGACGGCGATACCGGCCCGCCAACTCCCCGAAGGCTGCGCTATCACCCGCGCGTACGTCGGCCACCAGTTCCTGATCCGTCCGGACCGGAACCTCGCCTGTAATCTCCGCCTGTGCCCCGAGACCGCCCATCGCTCTATCCCCGAATACGACAGCCACCGTTTACGGTTACAGGGGACCAAGCCTGGCCGAGCGAGTCAATCCTTCTTCTCCGACGGTACCGTCAAGCCAACCGCAGCCAGGTCGGCGGGCGTATCCAGATCGAGCCCGATTCCGCGAGCGTCCACGTCCAGATAGGCCACCCGGCCCGGATCGAGGTTGACCACCTGTTTTGCGCCAACCGCGTCGGAGGCGTCCATCAGCTCGCGAAATATCGAGGCGCCAAAAACCAGCGGATGACCACGGCGACCCTCCGCGCGCGCAATTAGAATGGAAACCTTACGCAGCTCGTATTCCCGAATCAGCGCCTCAAAGGTGGACGCTAGCACCATCGGATGGTCGGCGAGATGAACCAAAGCGGCCTCGGTGGCGGAATCCAGGGATACAAGACCGGTCTTCAATGACGAAAGCTGGCCGTCAGCCCAATACTGGTTCTCGACGATCCTGATTCGGCTATCGAGGGGAATTGCCGGGCGAATTCGATCGGCCCACGCGCCAAGCACCACCACCAGGCGCGGTACCACGCGTAACATCATCGAGCTCAGATGCGCGATGAAAGTCTGGTCGCCAAGCTTGAGCAACGGCTTGGGATAACCCATCCGTCGCGACTCGCCGGCCGCCAGCAGGATGCCTTCGAAACGCAACCTGGTTTAGCCCGGCGCTATTTGGAGGCGGTTGCGGCGGACGATGGCGTCGGTTGCGGCTGCTCCGGACGGGTGTGCGGCTGACCCCGAATGCCCGCGGAGCGCTTAAGCTGCCCCAACTTCACCCCCATATTGAAATCGTCGCGGACCCGTGTGCGCCGTTCCCGAATCACTTCGCCCATTATCGAAACCGCGATCTCTTCGGGGGTCTCGGCGCCGAGATCGACTCCCAGCGGCGCATGAATCTGTTCGAGCAGGGCGCTGTCGAAGCCATCCTCGGCGATTCGCTCGAGCGTGGTCTTGACCCGGCGGCGAGAGCCGATCATCCCGATGAAAATTCCCGGATCGCGCTGCGCCTGACGTAACGCGGCGCGCACCACTTCATCGTCGAAGGCGTGCCCGCGGGTGACTGAAATCACGTAGCAGTGGCGATCGAGCCATAGGGAATCGATCGCGGTCCGAAAAGACTTCACCAGCAACTGGTCGGCGGTGGGAAAGCGATCGCGATTTGCGAACTGCGTGCGATCGTCGATTACGGTGACGTGGAAACCCAGCATCGAGCCCAGCGAAGCCAGCGGCTGCGCGATGTGCCCGGCGCCTGCGATGATCAACCGCTGAGCGCCCGCGATCGGATCGATGAAAAGGCGCGTCGAACCGTTCGGGGCGATTCGCGATACCGGCCGCAGGCTGTCAGCGCCATCGAGTTCCAGCAGCCCCGGAATTCCATCCGCCGCTCGCTCGTGCAGTTGACGCAAGGCAACCGGACTCAAGCCCAGCGCAAGCTTATCGGATGAGGTTTGGACGGGATCGATCGAAGCGCGCTCTCCCACCGAAATAGTTGCGAGCGTGCCGGCATCGACCACGCTCAGCAACGCCGCGGGACGGTTCTGTTCGCTGGCCTCGGCCAGTTTGTGCGCCAGCGGGAGATCGCGATCCGGCGACCAAATTTCGATTAGCACATCCATGATTCCGCCGCAGGTACCAATCTCCTGCTGATCGAAATCGCCAGTTAAATCGACCTCGGTGAGCCGCGCGCCTTCACCTTCGTCGAGCAGCAGCCGCGCCTTGCGAAACACCTCGGCCTCGCCG
>DAHVFB010000002.1 GCA_027317185.1 Deltaproteobacteria bacterium | reverse complement strand
CCAATATCCTCGTACCATGCACTTCATCATCGAGTAATTGTAATTTTTTCGCTACAAGATGGTTTCAAGCCGCCGGTCTCATCACATATTGCAAAATCATAGGGAATATTGATGACCTCTGTCGCAAATTCGAGTAGCAACCTGCCGATCTGGTTCCCCTCTGAAGAATATGTTCGAGGAAGCCATCTTGAACGCCTGATGCAAGCGATGGGGGTGGCGATCGATTACCTGAACCCCGATCGTGGCTACCAGCAGCTTTGCCGGATCAGTCTCGATGAACCCGACCGTTTCTGGCGCACCACCTTCGACCTGATCGGGATCGAATGGTTCGCGCCATATCGTGAGGTGGTCGATCTGTCCGCCGGTCCGCAGTGGCCCCGATGGTTTCCTAGCGGCAAGCTCAATCTCACCCATAATGCGGTTTATCGCCATCTGCAGGGTGAACGAGCGCGGCAGACCGCGATCATCTGGGAAGGCGAAGACGGTGAGACGGTTAAGTTGACGTACGCTGAACTGGCGGACGCGGTCGGCCGGGCCGCAAACGCGTTGCGCAAACTTGGAGTGGGTAAAGGCGATCGGGTCGGAATCTACCTGCCGATGATTCCGGAAACCGCGATCGCCACGCTCGCGATTACCGCGATCGGCGCGATTTTCATCCCGGTCTTCTCAGGCTATGCCGCGCAGGCCGCCGCAGTTCGGCTGCGCGATGCGAGTGCGAAGGTCTTGATCACGGCTGACGAATTCCATCGCCGGGGACAGATCGTGCCGCTGGGGAATTACGCGCGCGAAGCGGCGAAGCTGGCGGGCAGCGTCGAACAAATCGTGACGGTGCGAAGACTTGGCGCTCACGACGATGCGCCGGGGTTGTTCTGGGATCGGCTGGTCGGCGAGCAGCCGCCGGAGACCCGAATCGAGCCGATGGATTCGATGGACCCGTGCCTCGTTATCTATACCTCGGGCACCACCGGCCGTCCGAAGGGCACCGTCCACTATCACGCCGGATTTCCGCTCAAAGCCACGCAGGACCTCGCCCATCTGTTCGATCTGCGGGTCGGCGAAGTGTTGTTCTGGTTCACCGACATGGGCTGGATGATGGGGCCGTGGCTAATCGTTGGCGCACTGACCCTGGGTGCAACCGCGGTGCTTTACGAAGGCGCGCCGGATTATCCCGCCCCGGACCGCGTATGGAGCATCATCGAGCACCATCGCGTCACTCACGCCGGACTTTCGCCGACGCTGGTGCGCGGGCTGATCCCACATGGGACCGCTCCGGTCGAACAGCACGATTTATCGTCGCTGCGAATTCTGGGCGCCACTGGGGAGCTGTGGAATCCGGAAGCCTACGAATGGCTGTTCGCGAACGCAGGTAAACGGCGTTGCCCAATCATAAACTATACGGGGGGCACCGAGATCGCCGGCGGGATTCTCGGCTGCGTCGTATTTCGTCCGATCAAGGCCTGCGGCTTCAATACCGCAATCCCCGGTATGAAAGCCGCCGTTCTCAACGAGCACGGCGTCCCGACTATCGGGGAAGTTGGCGAATTGGCCGTGATGAATCCATGGCCGGGCATGACCAACGGCTTTTGGAATGACCCCGATCGCTATCTGGAAAGTTATTGGAGCCGCTTCGATGGCGTCTGGGTGCATGGCGATTTCGCCTCGGTGGATAGCGATGGCTATTGGATGTTGTACGGACGCTCGGACGATACCCTCAAGATCGCGGGCAAGCGGGTCGGACCATCGGAAATTGAAACCGCCGCCAGCGAGATCGATGCGATTCGCGAAGTGGCTGTAATCGGCGTGCCGCATCCGGCCAAGGGCGAGGTGCCGGTGGTGTTCGCGGTGCTGATGCCCGGCGAGCAGGCGTCGGCCGAGCTGGAGCGCAAGGTTTCCGACCGGATCGCGGCGGCGCTCGGCAAGCCGTTACGTCCACAACAGGTTTATTTCGTCGACGAACTGCCAAAGACGCGCAATGCCAAGATCATGCGGCGGGTGATCCGTGCGGTCCATCTGGGACGCGATCCCGGCGACCTCTCGGCACTTGAAAATCCCGCCGCGATCAAGGCGATCCCGCGCGCCAGCTAGATCGGGAGGTTTATCATGGAAGCGCTTCAAACTGCGGCAGAACGTCCGCGGCGGCCAATTTTAATCACGATAGCCTGTCTGTTCGGCTTTGCCGGCCTGCCGGTTGCCGCTTACCTGTTGATTGTCAATCGCGCGGCGGTACTCGCCTACAATGGGCCCTCATTTTTCATTGCGGCCTCGTTGTTTGGATCGCTCGGTCTGGCTGGCTTGGCCGGCTACTGGATGATGCGCCGCTGGGGCGTGTACGTATACTCCGCGATGACCGTGTTGAGCATTCTGTACGCGGCGATCTCCGGATCGTTCAGCCTTTCCAGTTCCTTGAGTTCGATTGCTATCGCAGCAATCGGCTGGGCCTATTTCACTCAAATGCAGTAATTGCCCCAGTTTGTGATTGGATTAAGCGGAAAAGGAGTGAAATGATTACACGGCGTCAGATGATGAAGACCGTCGCGGCGGGATCGGCTGCTTTCGCCGCGATGCTCAGCTCGGGCATCGCCTCGGCGGTCGAGCAGCCGGCCGGCCATCCCGCCGCGAATCCAACCGCAAGGGACAACGGCGTCACGGTCACCGAACTGTTGCGCCACGCTTTGCCGGACGCGCCCGGTCACGAGGCGGCGATGGTCACGGTCGAGTACGCGCCGGGCGCTTCATCCACCGCCCATCGCCATCCCGGATCGACTTTCGCCTATGTGCTCGAAGGATCGATCGAAAGCCAGGTCGAACCCGGCCAGCCGCGGATCTATACCAAAGGCCAAACCTGGTACGAGTTGCCGCGGCACACGCATCGCATCTCGCGCAACGCCAGCAGCACCGAGCCGGCTAAACTGCTCGCTGTCCTTGTGATCAAAAAGGGCCAGGCTGTCGTCATACCGGCGAGGTGAGCGCCAAGTGCGCCATTTCTTTAATCCGTAGCCGCCAAGCTGTAGTCTGATCGTCGATGGAACCGGGCGTGGCCAGCTCAATCGCCATGAGAAGGCTTGCGAAAATCAGCCTAACGATCGCATTCGGATTGGGCGTAATCTGGGGTGCGGGATGTTCCCGGCATCCGGCTTCCGCTCCGCAATCGATGGCCGAGGCGGCCCACGTCGCGATCCCGCATGGCTTTCATGCGGGGCTCATGTCGACCGCTTCGGAGCAGGTTCCGCTGCCGCATGCCGATCGGGGTTTTATCGGCGCATGGGGCGGCTCGCTTGAGGTCAATCCTGCGCAGGCGCAGCACGCTACCGTTACCCGGTTGCCGACCAGCTACTATTTCGGCGAACGTGGTGGCACGGTCTATCTGAGCACCTCGGTTTATGGCGACGCCAAGTGGCCGGTGGTCAAGACCGATGTGAAACTGCTTGATTCGCGGCGAGTGCGTTTTCAGCTCGATTCGTCGTGCATCTCATGCCAACCGCCAGGCCGCCAGGTCGAGGTCACCACCCTCACGCTGACAGGCAAGAACTCAATGCGCGCGGACGTCGACGGCTATACCTACTGGCAAGGTGACGGCCACAATAACGTGGACTACCATGGCGAGTTGCATCCGCTGACTCGGGCGCAGGTGGAAGCTATCGATCGCAACATTGAAAGTAACCACGTGCTGCTCAGCAAGATCAAAGCGCGCAGTTCGGACGGTCAGTGAATACTGCGTTCGCCGGTAAATTGAGTACATGATGAACGAATCACGATTGCGATTGCGCCAGGCGCTCGACTGCGGCCGTCCGCTGGTGGCGCCCTTTGTTTACGATGGACTCACCGCCAGTCTGGCGCGTACCGCCGGTTTCGAGGCGGTGTATATGACCGGCTTCGGTACCGCCGCCGCGCGTGGTTATCCTGATCTGGGATTGCTCACCATGAGCGAGATGGTCGACAACGTGCGCGTGGTGGCGCGCGCGTCGAGGCTGCCGGTGATCTGCGATGCGGATACCGGCTACGGCAATCCGATCAACGTGTGGCGCACGGTTCAGGAATATGAAGATGCGGGCGCGGCGGCGCTCCATCTTGAGGATCAGGTGTGGCCCAAGCGGTGCGGCTTCATGGCCGGTAAACAGGTGGTGCCTCTCGAAACCATGGTGCCGAAGATCCGCGCCGCCTGCGATGCGCGCCGCGACCCTAACCTCGTGATTATCGCGCGTACCGATGCCCTGGCTCCGCATGGATGGACGGAAGCGCAACGCCGCGCCCGCGCCTATCGCGCGGCCGGCGCCGACGTGATCTTTGTTGACGGTATCGTCACCCTCGACGATCTCCACCAGTACTCAGAAACCCTGGGCGATTTGCCACTGCTATATAACGGCCAATTGCTGACCATCCCGGAGCTGATGAAGCTGCGGTTCAGCTTGATCATCCATATCAGTACGCTCTTCACCGGCTATGTCTGGCTGCGCGACGCCTACGCCGAGCTGAAACGCACCGGTACCATCGCCGACGCGCCCGGTTTCGAGATTCTACCCGAGATTACCGATACCTTGGGCGCCAGCGAGATACTCGATCGGGCCGAGAAATATAAGGAGTAATTCCTGGCCGGTGATTCAACGGCCGCAGCATCGGGATCGAGTTTGGGGGATCTAGTTTGCTGATGAGCGATAGCGAGAAAGAACTTTCATCGCTCAGTCCCGCTCAGCGCGAGCTGCATCGCAAGGCGTTGCTCAAGCTGTTGCGCGGGCTGCGCCCGGCTCCGGACGAGGTGGCGTCACGCGTGGCGCAGGCTCTCGATCCCGAATACTGGCGCGCGCTCGCTCCGGAACTGTCGATCGGGAACGATACCGGTGCGTTGCCGGCGAAAAGCATCGGCTCGCGGCGCTGCAATGAGCTTTGCGCAAAACTGTCGCGCGAAGGTTACGTGCATCTCGATTCGGTGATCGCGCGGCCGGCGCTTCCCGCCATGCTGAGCCTGCTTACCACCTTGCGCGATTACAAATGGCCGCTGGCGATGGCATTTGTATACGATCAGTTCTGGTACGCCTGGCGGGTGCCCGCCCTGGTGCGAATGGCCTCGGCTTTTCTCGGCCCGGGCTATCGCATCGTTCCGCAGCGCGTGTGGGTGTTCCATGTCCAGCCGGTGCGCGGCGCGGCCGGCTTCCCGCTGCATTCCGATGCCCCCGGCGTTACCGATCGCCTGAATGTATGGATTCCGCTTACAGAGGTTACGCTCGACAATAGCTGTATCTACGTAATTCCAAAGGACCTCGGTACGGCCAGGGTGCGAAAGTTTTTTTCCTCGCCGACGCCGGTTTCGGAAATCGCCGAGGCGATGCAGATGGCGCGCCCGTTGCCCGCCCGCGCCGGATCGATCCTGTGCTGGGATTCCGAGGTCTATCACTGGGGCGCGATTTGTCACGCACCGGGGCTTGAGCGGATCAGTATCGGGGTCGAGTTAATCGGCGAGCGCGCCACGCCGATGGATGACGAAGACGACTTGATCGACCATCGCCTGATGCCCTCGTTCGAGCAACGGCTGCGCGCAATCGGCCGCTCGATCACGTGGTATATCAGGCGCGATCTGACGATGCTGAGACATCAGGATCTCGCGCGGGCGCTGCGCCATCCCATTATACCGCCCGGATGATGCTCGTGGCCCGGCGGTCTGCTCGCGTTTGCGCCCGTTGCGTTCCGGGTGAGATCCGCCGGCTTACTTGCCGCGGCCGACCAGCTTCACCTGCTGCGGAGAATGCTGCTGGTTATCATTGTTATAGATCAGCAGAAAACCGATTGCCCGTCCGGTCGCGGACGGGGTCAAGGTCACTCCGATATGACAAATGTTGGAACCCGCGACGTTGCTCAGAGTCGAGCCGCAGTCGTTGCTGGCGATATTGAATGCTCCACTGACGCTGGCCACGATCGATGGGGATCCCAACGAAATCGGAATCGGACTGTTGTTCTTCAGGCTGACCGTCTTCACGGCGCTGATGGTATTAACCATTACGCCACCGAACATCAGAATCGATGGCGATCTCTGAAGAATCGGTGGGATGCTCACCCCATGCAGAGTGACGATCTGCGGTGCCGCCGAGGCGTTGTCGTTAATCATCATGTGGCCAAGACGAACGCCAAGTGCGGTTGGCTTGAACACCAGTCCGATGAAACACGACTGACCTGGGTTCAACCTGGGCATGTCGCTACCGCAAGTGGTGGTGCCGGGATCGACGCTGTAGTCGCTCATGTCGAACGACGGCGTGTTCATCGTGACGGTCGTATTGGTCTTTTTGTTCGGATTTATCACCTTGACGCGAAATGGCGATGGCGACTTGCTGGAGGTGGCCGCAAGCATTCCGTAATGCTGTCGTGGAAACAGTATCGAATGCGGCGCCCAGTGCAGCACGGTGTTGCCGGGATTGACGCTCGGATTATTCACCAGCATCGTATCGATGGCGAAATCGGAGCAATCGCCCTCGCATGAGGTGATGCTGTAAACGATCGAACTGATGTTCGCGCCGGTGCTGTCGTTCACCCCGAAATAGATCGGATCGCCGTTCGAGTCGCTGGTCTCGGTGGTGCTGCCGAGCATGGTACTGCCATCGAAAGCTTGAAGTTGCGCGGTGAACTGCGAAGGTCCGTCGGCCTGGATAAACGCGCCGGCGCCCGCGACTTTCTGGGCGAAGTCGATGGTGAGCGGGCCGTTGCCGCTATTGCCGGTATCGGAGGTCCAAATCAGGGTCTCCCCCGGAATGAAACCTGACTGCGCTCCCGCCCAACTACAGACAGTCGCCGGACATACGACGGCGGTCAGGCTGCCCGATCCGGTCAGACTACCCGTCGCCTTCAGAAGTTTTGCCGAGGTAACATTGAAGCTGGGGTTGAGCGGGGAAGCATCGGCGCCGAGTTGCTGCCAATTGATCGAATCGTTCGAGTTTTGCGATGCGGAACTGGAAATCCATTGAAGCGAATCGGCCAAAGCCGGAGTGGCGGCTATTAAAAGCGCGGCCGCGACACCGGATAGAAATCGGATGACAGAATTGTAAGACATCGAGCGCTCCCCTCCTCGCGCCTGAATCAAGCAGGAAAATCTAGCAGACCGGTCCCGCGTCGGTGGTGAAGGTGCCGTTATCCGAGAACCATCCATTCACGCCCAGCGATGGATTCTGGCGGAAGAACCATGAGTAGAACGCCAGTTCCTGCAGATTGTAGGTGACGTTGTTAGACATCTTTTTGGTGATGTTTGGAGTTCCGCTGAGCGGATCGCCATCCTCAAGGTTGTTCTGGCAACTGCTGACCTGCCCGACATGTCCCCACGCCGGGGTGGGATTTGACCCATCTGGATCGTCCATCCATTCGCCGACCTCGTGGGCCGCGACCGATGCGTCGGAAACACCAGGGAAAACGCCCGTGGTATCGAATTCCAAGGTCGCGTAGGTCTGCACGGGAGAATTCGCTGAGCTGTGATAACCGAGATAACAGCAAGCGTTGAGGCTTGGGGGAGTGCTCCAACTCATTACCACGTCCCACATAAGAAAAATCGGAAAAGTGGTCGGATTAATATGACTGCTGCCAGTGCCGCCTAAACGTGAGATCAAGCCGTTACTGCCAGAGATATAGTTATCCAACCAATCGACATTCACGACGCCAAGTTTGCCGCTATGCCCGCATGCGCTGACGCTGAAGGCCTGACCCTCGTTGCTAGGCACATTGATCGTAACGGCGGCAAGTGTGGTCACTGGAGCGAGCGCCGTATGATAACGGCTGCCGGTGACATTGACGTTGGTCCAGAAGTTCGCACGCTGAAAGACGTCTACGTATTGTCCAGTCCCCGCGTTGGTGCCGCCGAAAGTGAAGCTCGCACTCTGGAAAATTGGAGAATTGTTGAACAGCGTTAGCGGTATTCCAGTAGGAGTGCATGTGCTGTTTGTGGCGGTCGGGTCGAAGGTTGTGCCATCCGACATCTGGATGATGAGCGGGACTACGATAGTAGGAATGTTTGTGGTGCGCGCACCGTGAAAAAACGGACTGCGGCCCACCATCTGACCCGTATAAGTATTTCCGTCAATTGGCGAATTGATGCTGAATTGCCACAGCGGGATGGTGCTCGACGATGCCGTCCCATTCATCGGGGCGGCCGCTTCATTATTCGTGGCCCCGTTCGTGACCCCGTGCCATGGAATTGTTTTGCTGTAGCCCTTGAGCTGTAGCGGCACATTATTCTGCTGGGCGAACGATGGAACTGCGGCGAAAACAAGGCTGATTGCGGCCACAAAACCAGTCCTGACGAGGTAAAAAGAGGCTAAACGGCGTCTGCTTGCGTTCAACGAATTCCCCTGGGTGTCCGGCGCTATCTCCTTCGTGGTCGCGCCGGACCCGTCTCGCGGAGAGTATGACATGGGCAATAGTGAGTAAAGTAAGGATAAGAGAAGAAGTATGGGAATCCGCACCGGGAACAACTAAGGCGTTGCCCTCGAACGTGAGAAAAATCAAAAGCGGAAACTATTCGATCGCGAGACTGGCAAAGGAAACCGCGGATTCGGTGGCAGGCTCCATCGCAACATCGTAGTTGAGCAGCCGTCCGCGATGTCCTTTCAGCAGGGCGAGTTGCGTATAGAGCGGCGCCACCCCGCATACCCGCCATCGATCGCGTTCATGGGCGATCTCACCGAAGAAGCCCTCGGCGTCGCCGCCCTCGAGATGGCCGATCAACCGATGGTCCGCGGCGTGCAGTTCTTTACGTTTGCGGCTGTCGACGCCGAAATCATCGCCAAACTTCCGTCCGATATGAGCGAAATCCACTCCCGCAATTATCGCGACCCGGCGGCGCTCACCTGCGATCAAAGCCGTAAGCGCCTCGAGGAAATCTCCTACGCGGCGATCTAAAGCGGGCGATTTACCGCTCAAAACCATTTGATGAAACGAGCTTACGAGAACCGGGACGACTTGGTAGTTCTGCACTCCGATCGTATGGGCGAGAAACAGCGCCTGAAACTCGATCGAATGCTCGTTGCGATGCAGCAGCTCGTCGCCGAAGAGTTTTCCCTCGCGATACCGGCGCGCCAGCCGATCGACGAATTCACGATCGGTAGTCACCGCGCCCAGCGGAGTCGCGTAGTCCTTGCGCGTGGCGGTGAAGAGTTCCGGCCCGGCGCCATAGTGAGACGTCCCCAGGATGATCACCAGCTCGGGGCGCTCATGCGCGGCTAACTCGGCATAGGCGTGCGCATAGGCGAGGCCGCCGCGGGGCGGATCGATATGCGGAGCGACTAAGCCGGCCAGCGGCTTCCCATTGCGGACTTTAATCGATTCGAGGGCGCATCCGGCTTTGATAAAAAACCGATCCATCTCGGCGCGCAATTTTTCCGGTTGATCCGCATAGCAAAGGCCCGCATGGGCGGCTGGACGTTCCGGGCTCGCCGCAAACTGAGCGCGAATCTCGCGGACGCGCGCCGCATACCTGCGCGATTCAAGAAAATACCCCTGGTCCAGCGCCGTTATCAGTTCACGCACCTGCGCGGCCGTCACCTGCTCCCCGAATTGCCGGGCGAAGGCCGCCTGGAGCGCGGCGATATCGTGGGCGCCATCGAAGCGTGTGATTAGAAAGTACGCGCCGGCGCCAACCATGATCGGTTCGGGCGCCGTCCCACCCGGGTCGCGCAGGCAGATAAGCTGCTGGCCGTTATGTTCGAGCGGAAAGGCCTCGACCGCACGGATTCTGGGTTTTTCGACCATGCTCCGGTAATTGAACTATTTCGTATCTCGATACGCCAGCAAAAAGATCGAGGAATCCCCGAAACGATGGTGATTTTCCTCAATCCATCGGCTGCCTGCTAGACTGGGGCGCTATAAACAGCCGCGCAGGCGGCTCAACCGGCGAGGCCTCGCAAACGATGGACCTTTTCGACGCGATCTACACTGCGCGCACGATGCGCAAGCTACGGCCCGACCCCATCGCACCCGAAGTAGTCACCAAAATCCTCGATGCCGGTATCCGCGCCGGTAGCGCGCTTAACAACCAGCACTGGACCTTTCTGGTAATCACCGATGCCGTCCAGCGCAAAGCGCTGGCCGATATTTTCCGCCAGGGCGCGGATGCCGTGCGCAGGGTGTATTCGGATCGCGCCCTGCCGCCGCACGTCACGCCGGCCGAAAATCAATCCCAGCTCGATTCCGCGCTGTATCTGGTCGATCACTATCACGAAGCGCCGGTGATACTGATTCCGTGTCTCCAGATGTTTCCGATCGAAATTCCGGGTATGTCCGAGGAGGATACTACGCTTTATGCAATGCGGCTGGCCGGCGCCAGCATGTATCCGGCGATTCAAAACATAATTCTCGCCGCGCGCTCATTTGGTATCGGCACGGTGGTGACCACGACCCATATGTCATTTGAGGGCCAGGTGCGGCGCCTGCTGGGCATTCCGGACGATTATCTGACGTTCGCGATGATGCCGATGGGATATCCGATCGAGGAATTCCGCCGCGTCACGCGCAAGCCGGTACGGAAGGTGACGTTTCATGACCGCTGGGGCGAGGCCTGGCGGCAGGACTGAGGCAGCTAACTACGATTCGCGCTCGTTTTGCGCGACGATAGGCGGCGAAGCGTCGGTGCTTATTGTTTCGGTTCCTTCCCCGGCTTCGTTGTCAGCCTGCGGGCTGGCAACTTGCGACACATATAATCTTACCCAGGCGTTGCATTGCGCGAATCCGGGCGATAGCCGGGCAGCATCAAGCTGCCGTTGGATTTCGCCGCCGGCGCGCTTAAGAATACGCTCGAGTTCCGTCAGTAGGATGATCGACGCCCGCGACTCAGTCAGCAGCCGCTCGGGATCCGCGATCGATGAGGCTATTATCCGGGCCAGTTCGATGCGATCGCGCCATCGTCCGAGATCGTCCTGCAACTTCTTGAACCATTCGATCAGCGGTTTGGTATCCGCAGTCCCCAATTCGCGCGCCAACTCGATACGATAACGAAGACCCTTGGTGCGGATTCGGAACGCGTGAATATCCTCCGCGCGTCCTGATTCCGCCGTGGCATAAGCTTCGCACCAGCGATCATGGGCCTTGGCGATCGCATTTCGTGAGGCGGTGTCAGTGGGCAGATGGCGCGATGCACCGCTTTCGATCAGCAGCGCGCCGGTGTCTTTGATCCCGAACACATTGAGTCTGGTCAAGCGCCGTCGGGCGCGGCGGATTTCGCGATGGCGCGCTTGCTCGGCACACTTGAGCACGATCGACCATGCCCGGCGATGATCGTCGTCGCGGGCCCGTTGCAGGCGGCTTTCCAGCATCGCGATTACAACGTCATAACTGCGCCATTCGCCCACCGCCCGGCGCGTCCGGCGCATCCGGCGGCGAATCGCGCGTGCTCGCCGCGGCAGGGTTTCCCCATACGTCGCGACCAGTATCTGCTGAACCCTGCGGCTGCATACGCGTAAATCGTGAATCGCACGCCGATCTTCGCTGGTCAGCACACTGGCGACATTACCCACGAACCGCTGCAATCCCTTGCGCAGCAGCCCCGCAAGCCGGGCATGGCGTTTCAGCTTCTGATCGTCAGCCGCGATCGCTTCCGGCGCAGCCCGATCGACCGCATCATTCACCGCTTGGCCGCCGGTGTAGGCTGATGAATCGTGATGGTGATCGATTGCCATGCTTCTAAACGCGGATCGAGTCAGGCAGAATAATTCCAAGGCCAGCTACGAAAACCCTTTCAACAGCACACCATTTGCTAACGCGCCAGTATATAACATCGCGCCCCAAAGGTGATGGGGCGGACCGCGCCATGCTCAATGGCAGCAATCGCCGCCGTGGCAATCCGCCAACCAAAGTAGCCGCGATCGATATCGGCTCCAACTCGATTCATATGGTTACCGCGCGGGTCCTGAGCGGTGGACAATTCGAGATTGTCGACCGGGCCAAGGAGATGGTCGGACTGGGCCGGGGCACTCTGGTAAAGGGCTATCTTTCGCACGCCGCGATCGAAGCGGGATTTGGCGCGTTGTCGAAATTTACCCAGCTCGCGCGGCGCGAGGGCGCCGATCCGATTTTGGCAATCGCGACCAGTTCGATACGCGAGGCCTCCAATGGTGGCGACTTCGTGCTGAGAGCCTGGGAAGAGCTTGGTTTGCGGGTCGATGTGGTCACCGGGCTGGAGGAGGCGCGCCTGGTTTTCGAGGGTGCGCGGCACTCAATTGACTTCCGCGGCCAGCGCCCGGTCATAACCGATGTCGGCGGCGGCAGCGTCGAGGTGATTCAAAGCATCGGACCGCGAATCGAATGGCAGGAAAGTCTAAAACTGGGCGTTGCGCGTCTGACCGATCGCTTCATCTCATCGGATCCGCCAAAAAAGAGCGAGATTGCCGCGCTCAGATCGCATGCGCGGCGCAAGCTCGCGTCAGCCTTCAAGAAGGCGCGGCGGATAAAACCAACCATGATGGTCGGGACGTCGGGCACGCTGCTGAATCTGACCGCGATGGCGGCGGCGTTGCGCGGTGGCAAACAGCCCGAGACGCTCAACAACCTGGTGCTGAGGCTCGAAGACCTGCGGGAACTGACGGCGCAAATTCTCGGGCGAACCGCCGAAGAACGGGCGGATCTCGTGGGACTCGATCGCCGGCGCGTCGATCTGATACCGGCCGGCGCGGTCCTGACCCAGGTGATGTTCGAAGGCTTGGAGATGGAGCAGATGCGGGCCTGTGAATGGGGCCTGCGCGAGGGCGTCATCCTGGACTTTCTGGCGCGGTTTCCCGATTACGCCGAAACTGTCGAGCGGCTGCCGGATATCCGGCGACGCAGCGTGATCGAGATGACGCGCCGATTCGAATCCGGTGACCATGCCGCGCAAGTGGCGAAACTCGCCGTGAGGCTGTTCGACGCCACCTCCACTATCCATCGATACGGAAGCCCCGAGCGCGAGTTGCTTGAATTCGCGGCCTTGTTGCACGATGTGGGCTTGCAGGTGAGCCATCGCCGCCATCACCATCACTCACAGTACCTCATCAGTTACAGCGAGATTCTGCGCGGCTTCACTCCGGAAGAGACCCAGGCAATCGCAGTGCTGGCGCGCTTTCATAAGGGCGCGCTGCCCAAGCTGTCGAGCCCCGAATTGAGTGAAATGTCCGCCGGATTGCGCCAAAGGCTAATCGGTCTGGCGGCCATTTTGCGGATTGCGGATGCGCTCGATCGCAGCCATCACAGCGTCGTGCGTGCGATTCGGGTGACGCGCGGCGGCGCCGGGATTGTGGTCGCGCTCGACACCCAGCAACGCGATGCTGAACTTGAACTGTGGGCGGCCGAGCGTAAGAGCGATCTATGGGAAAAGCTGTTCGGCAACATCCAGTTCCGGATCATGAACTCGGGTCCGCGCCGCCGTCCCGCGGGTGAGAGCACGCCTTTCCCACTCCCATCGGGCCTTAATCCGGTCAACCAAGCGCGGGGACGGCACAAATAACCGGCAATCAATTTCAAGTATGTTCTTTTGCCACGGATGAGACCGGCACATATGATTTAGCAGCGGCCGCACCTGTCTCATTAAGACCGTGCCTCCTGATTGTGCAAGTCATAGTCTAAGTTGCGGAGATTGTTCATCGATGAAGCTTTACCTCGTACGTCACGCAATCGCCGAAGACCCCGCTCCGGGAATTAACGACCATGATCGTGCTCTGACCGATACCGGAAAATCGAGGATGATGCGGACTACCGAGGGTCTTCGTAAGCTGAAGATTCGCCCGGCGCTAATCCTTACGAGTCCCCTCAAGCGCGCTCACCAGACTGCCGAAATTGTGTCCGGCGGCTTGGCCGGCGTGAAAATCGAATTGATGCCGGAGTTGGCGCCGGGGGCGGCGCCCTCAAAAGCAATCGACGCTTTGCGGGCCTATGCCAAGCACAAAAGTGTGGCTCTGGTGGGACATCAGCCGAGCCTTGGTTACATGTTGTCGCTGCTGTTGACCGGATCGGAACGCCATTGCGAATTCGATTTCAAAAAGGGCGCCGTCGCCTGCCTGAAGATTGATTTATCACCCAATCCCACGCGCAGCGTGTTGCAATGGTTTGCCACGCCTAAGATTTTGCGCCATCTCTGATGCGATGGCGGTGGCGCGACCTGAAGCAAGCGGCGGTGCGATGCCGATAGTCCATCAGTTTTATGCGGTCGCGTTCGAGGAGAATCTCGCCTTGAGGCAACTGGCGCCGGCCTTCCCGCAGGCCCGTATCACGCCGCACGAGCTTTATCTGCCGGTCGATTCCGGCGCCATCTATATTTTTCCTTTCGGAGCGGTAGTTACTTACGACCTGCCGCCCGAGAAGCGCGAAGCGGAATTATTGCGCCTGCGCCGCTTTCGTCCGCGCCTGACTACGCAGGTGATTCGGGAGGATTACGCGGTGGTCGAAGCGCCCGATCAGCCCATCGGAATCTTCGATGGAGCCCTGCGGGTGGATCGATTCACACCGGCGCGCGCGGGAATCGTCGCCCTGACCGTCGCTCAGAGCGCCGCGATGGAATACTACGAGCGGCTGGTGGATCAGCTTTTCGCCCGTACCAACACGCTGGTCGAAAGATTGGAGCGCCGCGGCAGTGTGCCTTTCATGATCCGGCCGCTCAACCGTTTTATCGGTGAGGCGATCGCCACGCGCAGCGAGGTGCTCTCGGTTCTGCATCTGCTGGATAAGCCCGATGCGGCCTGGGAAGACTCCGCCATGGACCGTATCTATGATGATCTGCGAGCCGAGTTCGATTTGGTTGATCGTTACTCCGCGCTCGAGCTGAAGCTGCGCAGCATCCAGGAGGCACTACAGCTTCTGCTCGAGGTTGGCCGCGATCGACGCCTGCTATTACTCGAAGTCGCGGTGGTGGTATTGATCTTTGCCGAGATCGTCTTCAGTTTTTTGCGATTGCATTGAAGCCGCCGCTTCGCCGCAATTATTTCATCTCTTTTGCCCAGCCCTCGTTAATCGGAACCATGAAGAAGATTTCGATTCCACGGCGCTTGAAGAGCCACTTACCGTTGACCTTCTCGTATTGGTCGTTGATCCGGCCGCAGCCCATCAGGCTCTTATCGCCCTGCTTGGCGCGGTTATCCAGCCAACACCAGCCGTGGGCGTGATTGGCGTCGTCGAATTCGATGTAATGATTGGTGAAGAACGGCTTCACCCGCTGCTGCCAGGTGGTCGGGTAGAATTCCTTGATTGCCTCGCGTCCCTGCTTGAGGCCCCATCCGCGGGAGCTGAAATCGACCGCTCCATCTTCGGTGAAGAGCTGCGACAGCGCCTCCGCGTCCATTTGTTCCAGGCACTGTCCGTATGCATAGGTCAGCGATCGGATCTGTTCGCGATCCCATAATTCCTGAACTTTTTCTTCAAGACTTTTTTCCATTGGTTCCTCCGAGCGACGGCCTCAGTCCTTCCTATCGCGCAAGCAAGCCCGTGGAGTCAACCTCTTTGCGCCGGGCCGCGTCCAAAGCGCGGCAGCTTGTCGGGATCTTCCAACGATCCATACAGCTCGGGCCGACGGTCCTCGAAAAACAGCC
Source organism: Deltaproteobacteria bacterium (assembly GCA_027317185.1). GTDB lineage: Bacteria > Desulfobacterota > Binatia > Binatales > Binataceae > JAJPIG01. The sequence goes on along the minus strand of DAHVFB010000002.1, from coordinate 71,159 downwards.
ACGTCTTGCGCTGGCGGCGCAGCAAATCCAGGTCGAGCTCGGCCGCGACCAGATCCTCGCGCTGATCGCTGGCATGGGCTATCACCTCGCCGGTCGGAGCGACTATCAGGCTCTCGCCGAAGTAATGCACGCCGGGGGCGCCGCCGCGATCCTCGCCGATCCGGCTCGGCGCCGCCACGTACATCACATTCTCGACCGCCCGCGCCCGCAGCAGCAATTCCCACCATGGCCGCACCAGTTTGACCGTCGCCACCGGGACGAACATGACATCCGCGCCATTCATGGCGACGCATCGCGCCGGCTCCGGCAGGTTGCGGTCATAACAGATGATCATGCCGACGCGCACCCCGAACGGAGTTTCGACCACTGGAAAGCCAAGATCGCCGGGGCTGAAAAAATAGCGCTCGCTGGCATCGGGCAGCAGGCGCGAGGCCGGCACGCTGGTCTTGCGGTATTTCATCAGCCGCTCGCCGCGCGGTCCGAACACCATCGCGCTGTTGTAAAGCCGATCGCCGTCGCGTTCGTAAAACGGATAAACCATCACTAATTCGTTTTGCCGCGCGATATTCGAGGCGGCATCGACCGAGGGACCGTTGTCGGGCTCGGCCAGCTTGAACAGCTCGGGGTTCTCGACGTACGGCATATAAACGGTGCTGGCCAGCTCGTGAAAGCCGAGGATGTTCACGCCCGCTTCGGCCGCTGCCGCCGCGAGCCGGCTGACCGCCGCGATGTTATCTTCCCAATTGATACTGCCGCTGAACTGCGCGACTGCGATCTTAGGCATCCTTTATAGCTCCGGCCCGAAATCTTCGAGAGCCACAACGTTTCACATAGGTAGTTGACAGACAAGGAACCCCCCGCTAGCTATGCGATTCCATGGAGAATGATGATGACTCGCGCGCCACGGGTTTTCTTAACTGGTGGTGGGAAGATTTGGCGGTATTCGCGCTTTTTCTATTTTGTTCCGTAATCATTCTCGACCGCGCGATCCTGCTTGGGCACTGCGTCAAATGCTATGTCGGGCAGGATACCGATCCGCCCCAATTCATGTGGTTCCTCAATTGGTGGCGATATGCGATCGCTCACCGGCTCAACCCATTCTGGACCGATCTGGTCTGGACGCCCCTCGGCACCAATCTGTCGTGGACCACTTTCGTGCCATTGCCGGGCGTAGTTTCGATTCCGCTGCAGCGCATGTTCGGTGCGCGTACCGCTTACAATATCCTGTGCACCCTCGCGATGCCGCTGGCGGGGGTATCGGCTTTCGCGCTGTGCCGGCGGGTTACGAACTCGTTCTGGCCGTCCGTGCTGGGCGGCTATGTCTTCGGGTTCTCGCCCTACATGTTGGCGGAGTCGTTAAGCCACCTGCATCTGGTTGCGATCTTTCCAGTGCCATTGATTGCGCTGATGATCCTGAAATGGATTGACGGATCGATTTCGGCGCGCGGTTACACCGGCTGGCTGGCATTGCTGCTGACCGCCGAGTTTCTGTGCTCGGCTGAGGTGGCGGCGCTGCTGACGGTGGTGGCGGGCGCGGCCTTCGTGCTCGGATTATTTTTGTTCTGCGGCGATCTCCGCCGCAGAATCGTTTCGATGGTCATCCCAAGTGCGCTCGCCTACGTGATTATGGCCGTGGCGGTCTCGCCGTATCTTTATGCGATGCTGGCGCACAGTTTCCCACACGAGCCGATTTGGAGTCCCGAACTCTTTTCGGCCGATCTGCTGGGATTCTTACTGCCGACCGAAACCAACTGGATCGGAACCGCACGCCCTTTCATCGCCTTAACCAGGGACTATCACGAAATCCTCCAGGAAAAAGGAGAATACCTCGGAATCGCGCTGCTGGCGACGGTGGAGGCTTATCGCCGGCGTAACTGGGCGTCGTCAACGGGTAAGTTCATGCTTCTGCTGCTACTGCTGATTGTGATTGCGGCGATGGGTCCGCTGGTTCATGTCGGCGGTCGCGTGGGCGTCGCGATGCCATGGGCGATCGTTTCGAAGCTGCCGATTCTTTCGCAAGCATTGCCAATCCGGCTGATGCTGTATGCGTTCCTGTTAATTGCGGTGATTACCGCAGTCGTATTCGCGAGTTGGTCCGCCGGTGCAGGGGTCAAGTGGCTGGCGGCGGCGGCGATCATTGTTTCGATCCTGCCCAATCCCCGCGCATCCTTCTGGGTCTCGCCGATCAATCTACCGCCGTTCTTCCGCAGCAACCAATATCGGCAGCAGATCTTGCCCGGCGAAGTCATCCTGCCGATACCCTTTGGTGCGCGAGGCATCTCAATGTATTGGCAGGCAGCCACCAACATGTACTTCAGGATGGCGGGTGGCTATACGGGCCTCACGCCCTTCGAGTTCGAACAGATGCCCGCGGTGGGTTTCCTGTCCCGCCAAATCGATCTGCCGGAAGCTGGAGATCAGCTCAAAGCCTACATCGCCCGCTTTGGAGTCCAGGCGGTTTTCCTCGATGAAAAGGACCCCCAAGCTGCCCAATGGCGCCCCGCTCTCGGCGCATTGGGTTTTCTACCGATCCTGCAAAGCGGGGTAGGCATTTATAACATTCCGCCGAGAGCTTTTGCGGAGTATGGGAAACTCAGTCCCATGTACCTCGAATCCCGCGCCTTAACGCTGCGGTTTGACGCGATCGCGGCAGCGACAGGAAATTATCTGGCCGAAGGGCGGGAACTCCAAAAGCTTTCGCCGCGGGAGCTCGAGCGTCTCAACCTGCTACCAGCCGGGTGGAGCATCTACCAGGCTCCGAATGCGGCTGCGGATTGGACGGTGAAAACCTTCCATGGGCAAATCGTTATTGCGTTGCTCGGTTCGTTGGGAGCCGTCAAGGTGCTGATTGATCGCTATGGTCCGACAGCTTCCGAAATCACCTATCCGGGGGCGGTCCGATGGCAATCCGGGTCGAAGCCGCCCGCCAATGTGGTCAAACCGATGTTGCTGATCTTTCAACCTTCCAAGCTTGCAGCAATCGCCCGCCAGCTTAAGTCGTCGCCGCCGCCGGAGCTGACAACCAACTTCATGGGGGAGTCGCTAGCTCACTTCGCCAACGCAGGCGCTACAGTTTCGTCTGACCGCTAACGGACGCGCGGGAGATCGGGTTCATACGCCACCCGAAGGTGAAAAACTTTGCAGTACCGCGATTCAGTCGGATGTTCTTAGCTTCCTTAAAGTATCCGCAGTTAAAATAACAGACCTGACAGACAGCAGACCCACACCTATGCAATCTCATGGAAAATGATAGCCATTCGCATCCTGATATTTTCTTCAACCGATGGCACGAAGGTATAGCGGTATTCGTATTATATCTGCTGTTTTCGATAATTATTCTTGATCGCGGCCTCCTGTTCGGGCATTGCGTCAATTGTCATGTCGGGCAGGATACGGATCCGGCACTATTCGTTTGGTTCCTCAATTGGTGGCGTTATGCGATCGCTCACCGGCTCAACCCATTCTGGACAAATCTGGTCTGGACGCCGCTCGGCACCAATCTGGCGTGGACCACCTTTGTGCCATTGCCGGGGGTGGTTTCGATTCCTCTGCAACGCATGTTCGGCGTGCGCACCGCTTACAACCTGCTGTGCACTCTCGCGATGCCTTTGGCGGGGGTGTCGGCTTTCGCGCTGTGCCGGCGGGTTACGAACTCGTTCTGGCCGTCCGTGCTGGGCGGCTATGTCTTCGGGTTCTCGCCCTACATGTTGGCGGAGTCGCTGGGCCACCTGGTGCTGGTCGCGATCTTTCCGGTGCCGTTGATTGCGTTAGTGGTAGTGAGGCGGATTGACGGATCGATTTCGGCGCGCGGTTATACCGGCTGGCTGGCATTGCTGCTGACCGCCGAGTTTCTGTGCTCGGTCGAGGTCGCGGCGCTGATGACGGCGGTGGCGGGCGCGGCCTTCGTGCTCGGTTTATTTTTGTTCAGCGGCGACACCCGCCGCAGAATCGTTTCGATCGTCATCCCAAGCGCGCTTGCGTATGCGATCATGGCCGTGGCGGTTTCGCCATATCTTTATGCGATGCTGGCGCACAGTTTCCCACACGAGCCGATTTGGAGTCCCGAGCGTTTTTCGGCCGACCTGTTGAGCTTCGTGGCGCCAACCGAAATCAACTGGATTGGAACAGCACGCCCTTTCATGGCCTTGGCCAGGGACTACCGCGGCATCGTCGAGGAAAAAGGAGAATACCTCGGAATCGCGCTGCTCGCGACGGTGGAGGCTTATCGCCGGCGTAATTGGGCCTCGTCAGCGGGTAAGTTTATGCTGCTGCTGCTACTGCTGATTGTGATTGCAGCGATGGGGCCATTGTTCCATATCGGCGGTCGCGCGGGCTTCGCGATGCCATGGGCTATCGTTTCGAAGCTGCCAATTCTTTCGGAAGCATTGCCGATCCGGCTGATGCTGTATGCGTTCCTGATAATCGGGGTGATCACCGCGATCGTGTTCGCGAGTTGGGCCGCCCGCGCATGGGTCAAATGCCTGGCGGCCGCGGCGATTATCCTCTCGATTCTGCCCAATCCCAGCGCGTCCTTCTGGGTTTCGCCGATCAATCTGCCGCCGTTTTTCAGCAGCGGCCAATATCGTCAGCAGATCGCGCCCGGCGAAGTTATTCTGCCGGTACCTTTTGGCGAACGGGGCATCTCGATGTATTGGCAGGCGGCCACCAACATGTACTTCAGGATGGCGGGTGGCTATACGGGCCTGACGCCTTTTGAGTTCGACCGGATGCCCGCAGTGGGTTTCCTATCCCGCCAAATCGATCTGCCTGAAGCTGGCGATCAGCTCAAAGCTTACATTGCCCGTTTTGGAGTCCAGGCGGTCCTCCTCGATGAGCGCGATATTCAAGCCTTCCAATGGCGCCCGGTACTCGATTCCCTTGGTATCCCACCTATCCAGCAAGGCGGGGTTGGGATTTATAACATCCCAGCAGGAGCTTTCGCGGAGTATGGAAAAATCAGCCCTGTATACCTTGAATCCCGCGCCTTAACGCTGCGCTTTGACGCGATCGTGACAGCGATAGAAAATTATCTCGCCGAGGGGCGGGATATCCGTAAACTTTCCCCGCTCGAGCTGAAGCGTCTTAACCTGCTGCCAGCCGGCTGGACTATCTATCAAGCGCCGAACGCGACCACGGACTGGGACGTGAAACCATACCGTGGGCAGATCGCGATTGTGCTGCGTGGCTCATTTGGAGCGGCGAAAGTGCTGATAGATCGCTATAACCGGGCGGCTTACGAGATCACCTATCCGGGGGCAGTTCGATGGCAATCCGGGTCGAAGCCGCCCGCCAATGTGGTCAAACCGATGGTGCTGATTTTTCAACCTTCTCAAATCACAGCGATTGCCCATCAGCTTAAGTCATCGCCACCGCCAGAACTGACAACCAACTTCATGGGAGAGTCGCTGGCTCATTTCGCAAAAGCAGAGGCTTCCGCTTCGCCAGCCCATTGATAATCAGACGTTCCCGTTTTCCGGGCGCGGCCAGCGGCGCACATCGTCATAGAGTGGCGGATCGGACTCCAGCACCACCTCGGTATCGAGCAGCGTGGCGCATCGCGGACAATAGAACTGCCGCATGATCAAGCCCGGCGCAGCATCGCGGAAATCGCCCGCCGCCGAGATTGGAAGCGCCCGCGCGATGGCCTTGTCCTTCCATTGCTCGCCCGCGCGTGAGAGCTCGTGACCGCACCACGTACACTGGACAAATACGCTTTTTGCGTCGCCGACCTGCTGCAGATATTCGCCGAGCGGCTGATGGCTGGGCGGGATGTTGCCGCGATCGTATAGCTCGGCAGCGACCGGGTGGCCGATTCGCTCGTGGCGGATCTTCGCGCGTCTCGCCCGCGTCTCGCTATGGTCAACCCGCGCATTGGCCGGATCCAACACCACGCCGTAGATCGCATGCGCCGCGGCTGGCGATACCATCCCGATCTGCACATCACGCAGCGTGCGCTCGGGGTCACGATCGATCGGATCGCCATATCCGCCGCCGCCCTGAAAACGGATATAAACGATGTCGCCTTCGCTGACCGAATAATCGCCCCAATGAACCGCCTCAACTTTCTCGCCACGCGTTTCGGTAAAACTTGTGGGCATATCTTCCAGATTGGCCTTGCGAAAGATCAGTTGCGCGATAGTGCTACCCGGTAAGCCACCGAAAATTCCCAGGCTCAGCGGAACTTTGAGTCCCTTTGAGGTAAGCCCAAGATGGATTGCGCCGGTGCCAGTATCGTGAGGCGTGAAAGCGAATTCGTGGTTAACCCCGCCGCGATACTTACCCGGTCCGCCCGAGTCCGGCACCGGGCTACGATAAAGATAGGCTATCGACCGATGCAGTTCTTCGGTTTCGACGTTCGCCCAGCGTGAAACCACATTCGGAATTTCGCCGCCGTTATCGACCCCATCGGCGAAAGCACGCGCACCCCCGGCGCCCGCGAAGGTGTCGGTGAGCAAGGTTACGAAGTAGTCTTTGTGCTCGTCGAGACCGCTAATCATCAGTGGCAGATGGCTGCCGTGCCATACGCCGGTGGCGCGATCGCGATAACGCTCGCTCGCGCCGAGGATGCGCGACAATACGTTGACCGACAGGTTATTGACGATCTGAATCACGCCGGTGGTCGCGACTGAAACCGGCGCCGGACGGATACAGTTCACCAAGGTGCCTTCGGGCGCGATGATCCTGATCGGTTTGGTGACGCCTTCGTTCCAGCCCACATCCCATGCCAACAATGGGAAGATCGGCGCGAAAATTCCGCCCCAACTGCCCCAGTAACAAGAGTTGATACCTTTGTCGACTTGCGGATCGGTCCCGGTGAAGTCGTAGGTGAGAGTGTCGCCTTCCTTGATCGCCGCCAGCTCGACCCGGTAAAGCCCCTCGGGCATATCGACATATTGGCGGGCGCGCCATACGCCATCAGGCAATTCGCGCAGCCGCTCGCGCATCAGCCGTTCCGACTGCCGGATCAACTCTTCCGAAACTTGATCGACTGCCTGCACGCCATAATCATCGTACAACTTGCGCAGACGCTCCTTGGCGACGTGATTCGCCGCCAGTTGCGATTTTAAATCGAGACCCGTCATCCCCGGATCGCGCACGTTGCGCAAAAACGTTTCGATGACGTCGCGCCGCCGCCGGCCACGTTCGACGATCTTCAAGCCCTGCGTGACGAAGCCTTCTTGAAAAGCTTCGCGGGCGTTGGGTGAAAAGCCACCCGGATCGATCGCTCCGATGTCCGTCATATGCACGAAGTTGCCGACGAATCCGGTTAGCCTCCCCTGATAATGCACCGGCGAGATAAGGTACACATCGGGCGGATGAAGGGCGGCGGTATAGGAATCGTTGAGCATGAAGACATCGTCTTGATCGATTCCGGGATCTTCCGAATAAGTGGCGAGAATATGCTTGACCGCCTGCGCCGCGCTGGTCAGATGATGCAGAAAACCCATTCCGCCAACCATCAGGCCGCCGTCCGCCCGATACAGCGAAACCATCATGTCGTGGCCTTCGTTGGTGATCGGCGAGCCTGATACATTTTCCAACGCGACGATCGCTTCCTCGATCACCTGGTTCAGGCGGTGACGAATGATCTCGAAAGTGACCGCGTCCACTGCATTGTTCATTTCCTATCTCCTGCGACGGTTCACGCGGCGGCGGCAGCCGTGATGATAAGATTCCTGAGGCCGTCGCAGACAGTGGTCTGACGGCTGCCAACCACTACGGTCGTAATCGGGGTCCAAATAATCGAGGGTCCCGGAATCACGTTGCCGGGGCGCAAATGTTCGAAATCGTAACCGGTGGTTTCGACCACCCGTCCCAGATCGGGAACGTAGGCCGGGCGCCGCTCGACAATAGCAGGGCTTGCGTCACGGTCGCCAAGCGGCGCCATTTGCAGCTCGGGCTTGTGCACCAGGCCGACGCCGCGCACCCGGAAGGTAACCAACTCGACCCCAGCCTCTCGAAAAGTCGAGTCGGCGCCATATTTCTGTTTGTAGAGCGCCTCGAACCGCGCAACGGTGGCGTCAAGCATCTCGCCCGTGACTGACGCGGGATGGTTGCGCCGCATGGCAGGTGAACCTTCATCCAGCGGGACGGTCAGGATGTGGACCTGACGGCGATAGCGCACGTCGATCGATCGATGGAACTCGACGCGCTCGTTGGAGAAGTCTTCGGCTTCGAGCTGGATGCGTATTCGCTCCAGCATTTCGTTAAAAATTCCATCGACCATTCGATAGTCAGCCGGATGGCGTTGCGGACGGGTGATCAGTTCCTCATGGACGATGTCCGAGGTAGCCAGCCCAAAGGCTCCGTGAACCGAGGCCGAGTGCGGCACCACGATACTCTTGACGCCCAATTCCTGACCTACCGCCGGCAGATGCATCCCGGCTGTGCCGCCGGTCGAGAACAGAGCGAATTCACGGGGATCCAGGCCGCGCTGCACGGTGGTTTTATGCAGCAGGTCGTAAATCATCGAATTGGCGAGTTTGTGCATCGCGGCGGCCGCCTCGATCAACGGCATACCCAATGGTTTCGCGATTTGGGCCTCGAATTCATGCCGGGCATTTTCGATATTCAGCCGGGCGCGCCCGCCAAGAAAATAGCTTGGGTTCAGATAGCCGAGGATCGCATCGACATCGGTCAGGGTGGGCTCGGTACCGCCATGATCGTAACAGATCGGGCCCGGATACGAACCCGCGCTGCGCGGCCCGACCCGCGGCGAACGGGTGCGCGGTTCGATCGAAATCACACTGCCACCAGCCAGGCCGAGGCTGACCACGTCCATTTTAGGCAGCGAATAATGATACCGCAGGACCATCGACTCACGCTGATACTCGATCAGTCCGTCGCGCACGGTGCCGACTTTGAACGTGGTGCCGCCCATGTCGGCGGAAATCACGTTGCGGATGCCGATCAAGTCGCCCAGCCGCTTGCATCCGACCAGTCCCCCTACCGGCCCCGATTCCACCATCCCAATTGGTCGTGCGGCCGCCTGCTCCAACGGCAGCAATCCGCCGTGCGCCTGCATCACCAGCAGATTACCTCCAAAACCAAGCTGGCGGAGTCCATCGAGTAAATTGCTCAAATAGCGTGCGATCACCGGGCCCAGCGAAACATTCAAAGCGACGGTTGACGTGCGTTCGTATTCGCCCAGAATCGGCGCGATGTCCGAGGAAAGCGTAACGAACAAATCGGGACGCATTTCGCGCACGATACTGGCGACGATCTGCTCGTTGGTCGGATTGACGAATGACCACAGCAGACTGATTCCCAAAGCCTCAATTTGCTCGCCCGCCAGACTGCGAACCGCCGCGCGAATGTTTTCTTCGCCGACCTTTGCCAGCAGGCGGCCGTTATGGTCGGTGCGCTCGCGCACCGCACGGATATTCGCAATTGGAATAATTGGCGGAGGCTTGTCGGTGTTGACCGGATCGCGCTTTTCGTCTTCCGTCAGTCCTGACCAGCGGCCGTAGCCGCCCCGCGTAGTGAAGAGCGTATGCTCAAAGCCGCGGGTGGTGATCAGAGCGGCGCGCGCCAGGTTGCCATCGACCATCGCATTCTCGGCAACCGTGGTGCCATGCAGGAACAGGCGAGTATTGGCGAGAATGTCGCGCGAGGTAATTCCGATCGATTGCGCGGCAACCGAAAGCGCATCGAGAATGCCCCTCGAGAAATCCGGTGGGCTGGAAAAGGCTTTGCCGACCGTCACCCGCCCATCGCCTGCAATCACGACGCAATCGGTGCAGGTGCCACCGATATCGATTCCGACCAGATAATCCATCATTCAAAATCCTTCCGGCAGTATGCTCCCTGCATCGGTATACAGCGGCCGTCCGCGCGAAATCCGTTCGAGGTTTTTTGCGGTTATCAGGGGCTTTGATTGTAGTCTCCGTTCACCGATCGACAAGACTCGGGGCGCTTATTGGGCTGGGGCGCGATTGCGGCGTAGAGCTTTTTGTTTGACAGACGCACAATGCCGGTTTGATTATCTATCCCCGATGGAGTCGGCGCCGGAGTCGTACGTCGCCGGATCCTCTTGGACAAACAGTGTGTTCAGCGGGAGGTGAGCCCATGGATAAGAAACAATTTTATGCTGAAATCGAAAAGATCGTCAGGGAGTACGACCTGACCAAGCACCCTTACGTGGAGCTCGTCAGCCGGGGCGAAGCGACCAGGGAGCAACTCAAGCGTTATCCGATCGAACATTATGCGATGACGGTGAAGGACTCGGGACCGCTCGCGGCGCTGGCCTACCTGCGGCTGCGTGAACTCGATCTGGATGCCGCACAACATATCGCGCAAAACTTTGCCGAAGAAGCGCTGGGATTGCTAAGCCACAGCGCCGGCCATACTGAATTGCTGTGCGAGATGTGGGAACAGGCGCTGGGGATGCCCCGCCCGCAGCTTCTCGACTCGATCGGTTCGGAAGAATCGCTCGCCTCCAACGCCCTGTTCTATCGGATTGCTTATTTGAAGCCGCGCTACCTGGGCGGCTTTGGGCTGTCCGAAGAGATGGAGGTGCACGCCTACAAAAAGCTCCAAATCGGACTGCAGGAGCATTACGGCATGAAGCCATCCGATCTGCGGTTTCTCGACGTCCATTACGAAGCCGACAAGGATCACAGCGAGACCGGACATTGGCTGATCGATCGGCTGGTGACCGGCACCGGCCACGAGGAGGAGTTCCTGGTCGAGGCGCGCACACTGTGTCATGGCTTCTGGAAAGGCTTCGATTCAATGCTCTCGGCGTGAGGAGAGCTGAAAAGGTTGGATTCAGTGAGTCTCGCGGGCCAGTACCAGTCCCGATCGGTGATTTGGCGCCGACGCGCTATCACGACCGCCGCTGGGCCGTCATCTGACACGGCGCTCGCGCCGGCCGATGGCTGTTGTATAGTAGCCCCGTTTGAACATAACCCATGATCGATTTCTTCGTTAAACCGGGCAGAAGTGCAGGTGACTGATGAACAACAGAACCATCAAAACCAGTGAGATCGAGACCCCGGTCGGGCTCGCGGGACCACGGCCAGAGCCGCAGTATGTATCGGACGTGATCGTCGATCTGCTGGGTGCGCTGGGCTACGAATACGTCACCCTGAACCCCGGATCGAGCTTTCGCGGGCTGCACGATTCATTAATCAACCACCATCGCAATCAAACGCCCAAGGTGTTGCTGTGCACGCATGAGGAAATTGCGGTGGCGTTCGCGCATGGCTATGCGAAAGTGGCGCAAAAGCCGGGCCTGGCGATCTGTCACAACCTGGTCGGATTGATGCACGCCTCGATGGCGGTCTACGACGCGTGGTGCGATCGCACTCCGCTCCTGATCCTTGGCGGCGCAGGCCCGTCCGATCCCAACTGGCGGCGATGGATCGATTTCACGCATTCGGCCAGCACTCAGGGTGAACTGGTCCGGCCATTTGTCAAATGGGAGGATGAACCGACTACCCCGGCGGCGGCGATCAGTTCGATTCTGCGCGGACATAAGATCGCCACCACGCCGCCCTATGGGCCGGTCTATATCGCGCTCGACAAGATTTTGCAGGAGACCGCATTAGCGGGACCGCTACCGCTTCCCGACGTGAAGCTGCCGCGCTACCAAGCGCCTGCGTCGATCTGCGCCGATACCGCTTCCATTGCGCGCGCGGCGGAGGCCTTGCTGTCGGCGAAACTGCCGCTGATCGCGGCCGGCAGCCTGGCCTACGATCCGCGCGCAACCGCTCCGCTGATCGAGTTGGTCGAGGCCACCGGCGCGGCCTACATCGATCAAATGAATCACGTATCGTTTCCGAGCCGCCATCCACAAAACCTCAATGGCGATTCGCAGATTCTTAAGGAAGCAGATGTGGTGCTGGCGGTCGACGTACTCGACGTGCCCGACCTGGTGGGACTCTATGGCGACGAGGAGGGACGACGCCCGGCTACGCTGCCCAATCTGACTGTAATCGATCTGTCATTGAATGACTTCGCGTTTCGTTCATGGTCGCGAGTTGGCGGTGATATCTCGCCCGCCGATATCCGTCTGCTGGCCGATCCGATCGCCGGCCTGCGCCAGTTGATCGAAGCGGTTAAGTCCCGCACTGCTGACCGGGAAATCGCTGCCAGGATTCAGGCGCGAATCGCAAAGCTAACCGACCGTCATCGCGCGCTTCGCGCCCATCAAGCCGAATCTGCAATTACTCGCGCAAACGAATCGGGGGTCTCAAGGGCGCGGCTGGTCGATATGTTGTGGCACGCGCTAAAGGGGCGGGAATACGTGCTTTCGGGAAGATCCATCAAAGGATGGCCCGAGGGCGTGTGGGAGTTTCAGGGCGTAGGCGACTACCTCGGCGCGAACGTCGGCGGCGGAATCGGCTACGGGCCGGGCGCGTCGGTTGGCGCTGCGCTAGCGACCCATCGGCAGGGCAAGCTTCCGGTTGCGATTCTGGGCGACGGCGACATGGTGATGTCCGCGGCGGCGCTATGGACCGCGGTGCATTATAGCATTCCGTTGCTGGCGATTATCGATAACAATCTTTCCTTTATGAACGATGAGGAGCATCAGCGGAAAATGGCGCGCCATCGGGAACGACCGCTGGAAAACGCCTGGATTGGCACCGCGATGTTTAATCCCGAGATCGATTTCGCCACCGTGAGCCGAGGCTTCGGCGCGTGGGCGAAAGGTCCGATCGACACGGCGAAGGATCTGGAAACGGCGCTGAGCGAAGCGGTTGCGATCGTCGAACAAGGCGGCGTCGCGGTGATCGACGTGCGCACGGTCCGGCCGTGGTAGCGGCGGCCGATAGGTGATCAGTGAAAAACTAAACTGGCGCCCGGCAACCGCCGGACGCCAGCTTCGGGAAACAATCCAAGTCGGACTCAGCTCAGTGCGTTGGCAAAGTTAAGCTGCCGCCTGCCGCGCCGAGGGCCGCTTACCCAATTGCGCGATAACTTCCGCAGTCGGGATCACATCAGCATACTTCTGATGCATGTCGAACAGGTTGAGCGCATGCGAAGCCTGTCCGCGATCGAAACAGCATTCCTCGGGCACGATGACTTTGTAGTTAAGCGAGAAAGCGTCGACCACCGAGCTGCGCACGCATCCGCTGGTGGTGCATCCGGTGATGATCACCGTATCGATCTTCCGCTCAACCAGATACGAGACGATTGGGGTGCCGAAGAACGCGCTGGGCTTTTTCTTCGAGATCACGAGTTCGCCCGCGGCGGGGGTCAGATCTTCGACGATTAGCGCGCCCTTGGAACCTTCGATCATTGAAGGATGCGCGGCCTGCGCCTGCTTGCCGGCCCATCCACCGACATCGGCTTTGTCGGTGCGATATTCGGTCAAGGTGTAGAAAACCGGAATGCCAGTGCGGCGCGCAGCTTCCAGAAGCTGCTGGTTGTGCTTGACGCCAACCCAGGCTTCCGTGCCGCAACTCATGGGATAGCGCTTGACCGATTCCTCGATCGGATCGCCTTCGCCGGTGAATGCGTAGGTAACATCGATAATAATCAGAGCCAGATTGCTGCCAAAGCCCGCCTTCTGACCCATCCCAGCCGCCGAGAAAATCTTCCTGTCACGATCGGTGATGAATGAATCCCAAATCCTCATGACGTTCTCCTTGGGGGCCATCGGATGGCTCCGGTTACATACAATGCTTGTAATACCAATCCGCGATTTCGCCGCCGGTGGTCAACCAGACATCGCGATGGCGCGTGATGTACTCCAGCGCGCGCACGAAGTGCTTGTGGCGATGAGGCACGCTGACGAGGAACGGATGCAGCGCGAGCGCCATCACCTTGCCGGTCTTCGCGCCCTCTTCATACAGCACGTCGAACTGATCCTGGATGGCATCGCCAAAGTCCTTGCCCGTAGCGCCTTTGCCGACAAAGAACGGTATGTCGTTGATCTCGATCGAATAAGGCACCGAAATCAGGCTGCCCTGCTTCACTTTGAATGGGTATGGCTGATCGTCGTTACACCAGTCGCAGACATATTTGACGCCGGCCTCAGCCAGCAGGTCGGGCGTGTTGACGGTCTCGGCCAGCGCCGGCCCGAGCCATCCTTTGGGAGCCGTGCCGACATGTTTTTTGATCGTATCGCAAACCTGATTGATTACGCGGCGCTCGTCGTCGAGGCTGAGACCGGCCAGCAGTTGGGAGTTCGTCATGCCGTGGCCCATGAACTCCCAATTGCGTTTTTTGCCCTCCGCGATGATCTCCGGAACGTGCTCGCAGACCAGCGCGTTGAGGGCCACCGTGGCGCGCATGCCGAAACGGTCGAGGGTGTCCATCATGCGCCAGATACCCGCACGCAGTCCGTAATCGCGCCAACCGAAATTCAGGATGTCCGGCAAATACCCGGGTGGTGGATTGGTTCCGACCCCGGGACCATCGAACTCGTGCCATTCGATATTAGGAATGACCCACACCGCCAGCCGGGCGCCGTTCGGCCATTTAATGATTGGCCGTTTCGAAACCGGCGTATAGTCAAATCGATTATGATGCATAACCTGTCTTCCTCGACCGTGAGTGCACCTGAGAAGCTTCTTATTAACAGAGTTATAAAGGAGTCGCTGGGCTACTGCGAGCGGCGTAACATGGTGATCGCTTTCAAGTCAAGGAGCGGCGAATTTACCCGATCCGTGCGTTTTTACGCGATAAAGGTTGACACCTGAGTAGGCATTCACTATTCGCAAAGCATGAGATCGATAAGGTTCAGGATAGCTATTGGCGCGGCCGTCATCACGGCCTTCGCGCTCTTACCTACCAACGGCAGCAACCGGTTTTCATCGAATCAAGCAATCGCGGCGTCCTCCCCGGACGGCAGCGCTGCGCCATCCGGCATGAATCAACCTTCGCGATCGCCGGTGAATGCCTCGGTTAACAATTTAGGCGTGTCGGAGAAGTTCGAAGCCGTCTTGTCGAAGATTCCGGGCGGTGAAGTAGCTCCATGCCGTGCGCTCGAAGATCCATATCCCGAGTTCAATGGCATCGCGCTCGATCCGCGCAACGGGGTGGCGGTTCTAAGCGATACCAATCTGAAAAGCGCGCTGGTCTACTCGATCGACGCCGGCGGACCGCCATCAGCGAAAGACATAACCCCATACAAGGGCTGGATTAAGGGGCCCGCCACCTATCTGTCCTTCGCGGCCGGAGTGGCGCTCGACCCGGTTCGGCATGAACTGTATACCACCGAAAACGATATTGGCGATGATGTCGCCGCGTTTCCCTATACCGCGAACGGCGACTTCAAATCGCGCGCTTTGGCCGTACCGCATGGCGCGTATGGAATTGCACTCAGCCAGAAGCACCATCAGATGGCGGTTGCAATCCAGCATAACGCCCAGATTATCTTCTATCGCCTCGGTGCGCAGGGCGCTGCGTTACCGTTGCGGTCGATCCGCGGACTAAAGACTAAACTCGCCGACCCGCATGGGGTGGCCTGGGACGAAAAGAGCGATAAGATTTTCGTGACCAATTATGGCAATTGGTCGCGCGGCTACTGGGACGCGGACTACAACGGCGGCGGACATTACTATCCCCCGTCGGTCGAAGTGTTCAGTGGCGATGCGAAGGGGGATGCGGCCCCGCTGCAGGTAATTCAAGGGCCGAAAACCCAGCTCGACTGGCCGACCGGAATCGCGGTCGACAATCTGAACAATTTAATCGCCGTGGCCCAGGAGCCGTCGAACGAGGTTCTGATTTTTCATCGCGGAGATAACGGCGATGTGGCGCCGGTACGCACGCTCAGCGGGCCACTGACCCACATCATCCATCCGATGGGCGTGGCGTTCGATCCGATTCGCAAGGAGCTATGGGTGGCAAACTTCGGCCATGAGGCCGAGGTGTTTGACCTTGACGCCTCTGGCAACGTGGCTCCAAAACGGATCTTGCGCAACGCGCCCGCCGGCACTCCCGCCGCCGGCTTCGGCAATCCGATGGCGATAGCGTACGACACCAAGCGGGACGTATTGCTAGTCCCGAACTGAGTAAGCGATCCGCGTATTGCGGCATTTGCCAGGATGGCAAGTGGAAATAGCGAGCCGGAACGGATAATCGAAGGACAGAAGACCAAGCTTACACGCGTCGCGCATGGAATCGTCTACGATCCGGCGCACGATGTAATCATCTCCACCGAACCGCTGGCCAGTTCGATCACCTTTTTCCGGGGCGATGCGTCCGGCGAAGCTGCGCCGATTCGGGTGATCCAGGGACCCAAGACCCAGCTTCACGGGCCATATCAGCCTGCGGTGGACCTTAAGAATAATGAACTGTGGGTCGCCGACTCGCGGACCGATGCCCTACTGGTGTTTCCGCTCGACGGCAACGGCAACATTGCGCCCAAACGCATCATCATGGGGTCGAAGACAGGACTGTGGTATACGGCGGGAGTTGCGATCGACACGGATCGCAATCTGGCCGTGGTCGGCAGCCTGCTCGGCCGAAACACCTGGCATCATAACGGCGGACTGTTCGTGTTCAACCGTACGGACAACGGAAACGTTGCGCCGCGCGACGTGATCGCGGGTCCGACCACCGGAATCGTGGGGGTGTGGCACGTCCAGGTCTACGATGGCAAAATTTACGCGATTGCCACCAACATCAAATATCTTCCGCCCTACGATCCCGGTGGGTTCGCACCGGCGAAGGATTGCAAGGGGCCGCCACTGCCATGGATCGGACCGCTCGGCTTCGTGGGCGTCTGGAACATCGGTGACAATGGCGACATCGCGCCGCGTGCGATCATTCGAGGCGCGGGTACCGATCTGATCCATCCCAGTGGTATCGCGATCGATCCGGCGCATGGAGAAATTTTCACTACGGACAGCGTGCGCAACGGCATTTATTCCTTCCTGGTGCCACGATTTTTCTAGCGTAAAATCGTGGCGATACCGGCTGCCGCTTCGGAAGCAGGAGCAGGTGGCGCGCGGCCCGGCCGCGCGCCACTGCGCCGTACAATCGGTCTCGACGTCGCAGTGGCGCTGGTGGTCGCGAACACGATCGGCAGCGGCATCTTCACCACCTCCGGGTTTATCGCGCGCGATATCGGATCGCCGTGGTGGCTGATCGGCCTGTGGATCGCCGGCGGCCTGATCGAATCAATTGGCGCGCTGTCCTACAGCGAGCTCAGCGCCGCGATGCCCGAGGCCGGCGGTGAATATGTTTATCTGCGCGAGGCCTTCGGTCCGCTGGTGTCCTACCTGAGCGGGTGGACCTCGTTTTTCGTCGGCTTTAGCGGTGCGATTGCCGCCGCTGCGCTCGCCCTGATCGGCTATATGCATCATTTGACCGCGATCCCCGATGCCAGTGGAATCGGCGGCAAGCTCATCGCGATCGCGGTGCTCGCTGTGCTCACCGCGGTGCATATCTCTGGCCTGCGCGCGGGTGGTGTGCTGCAACGGATACTGACTGTCGGCACCATCGCTGCGATCGTCGCGCTAATCGTAGGTGGGTTCCTTTCGGGGCATGGCAATTTCGCCAACTTCGGTTCGCATGGCCGGGCGCACGGCAACGCCGCCGTCTCCCTGATTTTCGTGCTTTATGCCTACAGCGGATGGAACTCCGCCGCATACGTCGCCGAGGAGATTCGCGATCCGCAGCGAAACCTTCCGCGCGCCCTGCTGATCGGCATCGCAGTCGTGATCTTTCTATATGCCGGCATGAACCTGCTGTACCTTTACGCGTTGCCGATTCCCGCCATGAGCGGGGTGCTGGCCGTCGCGGAAAAAGCCTCGGTAAAATTGTTTGGGCCGGCCGCCGCGGTAGGAATCACGGCGGTGCTGGCGCTGGCGATACTGAACTCGGCCAGTGCGATGGTGGTCGCGGGGCCGCGGGTGTACTTCGCGATGGCGCGCGATCGGGTATTTCCGTCAGGAATTGCTTCCATCAATCCGTTTTTCGGCACGCCCGCACGTGCGATGGTGTTACAGGCCATCTGGTCGAGCGTTCTCATTCTGTTCTTTGGTGCGTTCGAAAAAGTGGTGCTGTATACCGGGTTCGCAGTTATCATCTTTTCGGGGTTAAGCGTTACCTCATTGATCGTGATGCGGGTGCGCCGGCCCGGGATGACGCGGCCATTTCGCATTCCCGGCCATCCCTGGTTGCCGGCGGCATACGTCGCGGTCCTGTCGTGGATCGTACTGTATGTACTTTTTACCCGTCCCGAGGAAGCCCTTACCAGTCTGGCGGTGGTCGCCTTTGGCCTGCCCTGGTATTTCCTGTCCAAATGGCTACAACCGGCTGTGCCGGTGCCGCCGAACAGTTAAGCCGGATTCCGTATCGGCGGCTGTACGGCGCAAACTCGAATGTGCTAGTTGATGGGGCATCAAGGAATGGGAGCGTCTCATGACCGCAAACATGAAAGTTATTGATGGGGACGGACACGTATTCGAGGACAATGCGGCGATCGCCGACTATATTCCCGAGCCGTACAAACGCTATGCGCGGCTGACTGGAACTTTTCCGCCGCTTGATCACTTCCATACCGCTTTTATCGATAATGGCTTTATCGAAGAGATGATGACGCGGGCGAGCGTGAAACGGGTCGGGCCCGAGGAGTGGGTGCAGTTCCTTGAGGATACCGGGATCGAGTACTCGGTCCTGTACCCTACGGCCGGGCTCGCCTGCGGCAAGATCACCGACGCTTATTTCGCCAACGCCGCCGTGCGCGGCTATAACGATTGGCTCCAGGACGCCTATTTGCGCAAGAGTTCCCGTTTGAAGGGAATGGGCCTGGTTCCGATGCGCGACATGGACGGCGCGGTGAAGGAGCTGCGGCGCGCGGTGAAAGACCTCGGGATGTGCGGCGTGATGCTGCCGAGCAACGGCATCAAGGCCCATCCGGGTTCGCAGGATTACTGGCCGCTGTATGCCGAGGCCGACAAGCTCGGCGCCTGTGTCGCATTTCACGGCGGATGTCACGATCAGATGGGCCTCGACGACCTTAATGTGTTCGCCGCCTATCACGCGCTGGGCCATCCGATGGGCATGATGCGGGCGCTGGTGAGCATGGTTTACAACGGGATTTTCGATCGCTTTGGGGGTCTCAAGGTTGCCTACCTCGAAGCGGGAGTCGGCTGGTTTCTGACCGCGATCGAGCGCGCCGAAGGATCGTTCAAGATCCATACGCCATTCGATCCCGATCATCGGCTGGTTAAGGTTTCCAAAGACGGCGACTTTCGCGCTTATGTGCGCAAGCTGATTCACGACGGCAGGATCTACGTCGGGGTGGAAGGCGACGAGCCCGACCTGGCGCATGCGGTCAAGACGCTCGGCAGCGAGCCTTTCCTGTTCTCATCGGATTTCCCGCATGAGGTCGATGCCAAATTGTGCAAGCATGAGATCGACGAGGTGCTGGAATCGTCGGAGCTCACGGAGAGCGACAAGCGCGGGATTTTGTACGATAATTCGCGCCGCTTCTACGGTCTGAACTGATTCGCACAATCCCTGATCGTTAAACTATGGGGCCCCGGAACTCGACCGTTCCGGGGCCCTTCTCATATCCATTTCACCAGACCGGTATCGTTATCGCGTCAGCAGGCGCTGAAGCCGCCGTCGGGGGCGAGAATTCCGCCGGTGAAGTACGACGACTGCTCGCTGGCGAGGAACAGGATCGTGTTGGCCATCTCCTCCGGCTCGCCGAAACGGCCCATCGGCGTGTGCGCCATGTTGGCCTTGGCCGCCATCTCGGGATCCGGTAGCGATTTGAAGGCGCCGCGGCTCATCGGAGTATCGATCACGCCGGGGCAGATGCAATTGACGCGAATTTTCTTCGGCGCGCAGTCCACCGCGAAGGCGCGCGTCATCGCAATCACGCCGCCTTTGGCCGCCGTATAGATGGTGTTTTCCGGAATCCCAATCAGACCGCATCCGGACGAGATATTCACGATCGTACCACCGCCGGATTGTTCCATCGCGGCGACCGCGAATTTGGAAGCGAAGAACACCGCCTTGAGATCGACGCCAAGTACGTGGTCCCAATCCTGCTCGGTACACTCGGCGATCGCTTTGAACAGAAACACGCCGGCCGCATTCACCAGAATGTCGAGGCGTCCGAATTTCTCTACGGCGGCGTCCACCAGCCGTTTCGCTTCCGACACTTTGGTTACGTCGGTCTGAACGAAAAGCGCCTTGCCGCCGGCCGCGGTTACCATCCGCTCGGTTTCGCGTCCGCCCTCAGCATTGAGATCGGCAAGCGCGACCGTCGCGCCATTTTCGGCAAACAATTTCGCGGTTGCCCGTCCGATTCCCGATCCCGCACCGGTGATTAACGCCACTTTTTTATCGATTCTCATTCCTGAACCTCCTCCTGACTGGACCGACGGTCAGATGCGCGCGAACGTTTGAGTTTCTTTGGCGAACAGTTCCTCGGGCGTCAATCGCCGGGTGGTGATCGCCTGTTCATGGAGATATTGCTGAAAAGCTTCGATCGTGATGCGGTTCGGCTCGATTCCATAGGGCCAATACTCATGGCCCTGGAACAGCCGTTGCGTGCGTTCCGCGGCGCGCGGCAGCCACGCCATCGGCAGCCACGAAATGGTGAACTGAAACAGCCGCTCGACCGCAAGTTTTTTGGCGGCGTCGAAGGCTTTGAACAGGTTCATCGCGACCCATGGATACTGGCGATAAACTTCGCCGCGGATCGCGATCAGATGCATGATCGGAAAGATTCCCGTCTTCAGCCCGTATTCTTCCTCGGTCTGATCATAATCGGGCCACAGCCGAACCACCTCGGGATTGCCCTGATCGAAGCAGAGCGGCGTCCGCGCCGTGATGATCGCGTCGATCTGTCCCTCGACCAGCAGATCGTTGAGCGATCGTTCATGCCGCGGCGTGACGTGTAATCCCGGGGGAAGCTGGTAGGTGAATTTCTCCTGACGGGCAGGCTCGTTGACGCCCGACTGAATCCATTCGATATCCTGCAGGCGCAGGCCTTCCTGATGCACCAGTTCGCCGCGCGCATACACACCGGCGGTCTGCGCCCATTCGGGCACCCCGACCTTTTTACCGGCGAGATCCTTCGGCTTGGAAATGCCGCTCGACTTGCGCACGTAGATCGAGGAATGGCGGAACACCCGCGACGGAAACACCGGTATCGCGACCATCACGCTGTCGTCGCGCGAGCGTTGCGCGCTGTAGTTTGCGAACGACATTTCGGAAACATCCCATTCGCGATATTTACCGAACCGCCAGAAAATTTCCTCGGTTCCGGTGGCGACGTGAATCAGATCCACGCCCTCGACCTGCACCGAGCCATCGAACAGCGGACGGACATGGTAGTAATCGCCAATGCCCACGCTTAGCTGGATATTGCCCATTTTCTTACTCTCTCATCATGTAGATATCGCGGGTTTAGGCATTCATGCTGCCTTGGCGCGATTGGTCTGGAATCCGGTATGCGATCCCAGCAGCGTTATCGGACCCTTCAGGCTCTCCTGCCAGAGCAAGGAGTCCATCGCGATATTCAACGGGCTGTCCTGGATGGTCAGCTCGTAAACCGGCTCATCGTTAGAAGCATGGTTATGCACCGCCAGTCCCGGCGCCGATAGCATCAGGTCGCCCGCCTTCCATCGGTAAATTTTGCCCTCGACCGTGCTCCGTCCGCTGCCGGAGAAGTAGTAGTTGATCGCGGCGGCGGCGTGCCGATGCGGCCGGTCCACGATGTTCGGCGGACGCACCGTCATGGTCGCGAAAAAATTGTGCGTGGTGCCGTTGGTGCGGCCCGAAACCGGATTATAAAGCAGATACAAACGCCGTCCCACGTATGAGGAACCCAGAGCCGTAAGTTTATCGAGATGCTCCTTGACGATTTTCCATGGCCAGTGCAGCGCTTTCGATTCGATCACGTCGGGGTTAATCAGCTTCTCGTATGGCATCAGGTATGCGCCATCATCCGAGATTCGGAAGGTCCCAAATGGATTCACGCGCGAAGGATCGTTGGGGTCCGCGACTTCGGCAGCTTCGGAATGCGCGGCCGGCCCGGATGGCGGATCATCTTCGATATAGTGGACGTTCATTTTCTCGAGCAGCGCCGCGTTGCTGTAGGTGAGCCGCACCTGGAGACCGTTGGTGTCGTTGAAATGCTGATAGATCGCCATCGACGGCGTATTCCATACATCGTACTGCGAAAATACGATCTGCTTGCCACCGATTAGCGACCGTCCGGCGCCGCCGATGCAGAAGTTCACCTGCGATGAGTTGTGGCGAATCGGACGGGTGCGCTCGCCCGGTTTTAGAACGTCGATCGAAACCTGGATTCCGGGGGCCAGTCCGCGCCCGCTGTCGGCCATCGGATGGACCACGAGCGCGCGACGCCGTCCATTGATCGGCGGCGGCAGACTGGCGAGGCGCTCAATTTGCGCATCGATGTCCTCTTTCGGGATTACGATCGACGGCCACAGGTTCACACCTGGCGTCGCCTGCCCGGTGCGATCCTCGAATCCGGCTTTTAATTCATCGTTCATGGTTAGCTCCTAAAGGCTACTCAACCCTGGATCGGATTTTCTCAGAATCTCGAGCTGGCAACTCAGAAGGTCAGGCGCGGCTGGCCTCTATTCCAAATCACCCTCCTTGAGATCCGCGGCCTTCATCAAATATGCGAGCAGTCCCCGCTTCAGCGGTTGATTTCCATGTATCGGGATCGAAAGCCGCACTATGCTGCCAGGCTTACCATAGATGTGATGGCTACCATGTACACGCAGCAGCATCCATCCCCGGCGTTCCACGATGCTGATGAATGCCTTGCCGGAAAGCTGCTTCACACGATGATCTCGACGACTCGATCCTTCCCGGTGGCCTTTGGCACGCTGATATCGACTGACAAGCAGCCCTCGATAGCTTCGTAGAGATTCTTGAGCAGCTCCTCGAAGGTTGCTCCCTCGGTCGCGCAGCCAATTATTGACGGAACCTCGGCCCAGTAACCTCCCTCTTCTGCTTCATGAACCACGACTCTGATCTTCATAATCGTTACTCCCTGATTCGATCCAGAAAACCAGCTAAGAACAGGTTGACTCACCGAGCCAGCAGTTCTTTGCCGCTCACACAGTCAGGCGCGGCTGGCCCCATCGATTAGCCACCAGCGGACCATGTTCCCATACGCCGGCCGGATGCTCGGCCTCGACCTGTTCCAGCTCGGCGGAAATCTCGACCCAGTTGCCGTCCGGATCGCGGACCATGATAAACAGGTTGGCCCCTGGACCATGGCGGCCCGGTCCCCAGGCGATGGAAACCCCACGGCTGGATAATTGATCGGCCCAGTCGCGAATCGAACCCCAATCGATCGACTCATAACAATGATGGTCAAGCTTTTTTTGATCGGACGGAAAAATCGCCAGTATATGATGGTCGCCGCGATCGGCGCGGAAGAAGCAATTGGTCAGCTTGCCGGTTTTGTCGAACACGCGGTCACTGACCGTGAAGCCCAGAACCCGTTCATAAAAGTCGGCGATGCGGCTTACTTCGTCGCTGCCAAATACCAGATGCTGAAGCCGGGCCGGCAGCGCGGGAGTATCGGAAGATTTTTCCGGGACCGGCATCCCGAATGCTATCCGATTGCCATCCGGATCTTTCACCATCAAGCTATCGCCGGTCAGCAGCGAACTTTCCGATCGCTCAAGCTTCGCACCACTGTCAACCACGCGTTTACGAACCGCTGCCAGTAAGTCCGGCTCATCGACCGCATAGGCTCCGAACGCGAGGGTTTTGGCCTCGCCCTTAACGATCAAAAGCCGGCGGCGCGGGGCTTCGCACAACCATAGATTGTTGCTCAACCGCTCGAGCCGCAGGTCCATCGCGAGCCGGTAGAACTCGGCCATCCGCTCAGGCTCCGGCGAATTGATCGCGATATGATCCAGGCGTGCGCGCAGGCGCGGGGCGTGGTCAGCCATCGGACAGCGGCCTCCGTCGATCAACTGCAAAGTTACCATCGTTGGCGCCGCGACTGCCAGTTAAGCCGCAGGCTTATTGCGATTTCAGGCCAACGGCATGCTTCTCACGACCCTATTAACGAGCTGCGCGGAAGCGGGCAGCCAGGGCGCTGGTTTGTGCGGCCAGCAGATGAGCATCCAATCCCACGGCCACGAACAGCGCTCCGTTATCCCGGTATCGCCAGATCAGGGCTTCATCGCGAGCCAGGGCGCCCGGGGCCTTTCCGATGCTCAGGATTTTCCGGAAGGCATCGAGGGTCGCATCCTGCACCACGGGGTTCGCGGCATCGCCGGGATATCCGAGCGAGGCGGCGAGATCGGCGGTGCCGATAAAAACTCCATCGACCCCCGCAACCGCCGCAATTTGTTCGAGATTGTCCAGTCCTCGCTTACTCTCGACCTGCACCAGTACGCACATCTGTTCGTTGCTCTCGGTCACATAATTCCGATAGCGCCCCCAGCGCGCCGCCCGCGCACCCCCCACGCCGCGGATACCGGCGGGCGGGTAATAGCATGCCCGCACCACTTCAGCCGCCTGTTCGGCGGTCTCCACCATCGGAACCAGCACCGTCTGCACTCCCAGATCGAGATATTGTTTGATCGTGACCTGATCCGCCCACGGCACCCGCACAATTGCATCGCATTCGGAGTAACCGGCGATCGCCTGCAACTGCCCGGCGATCGTGACCAGGGTATGGGGCGAGTGCTCGCCATCGATCAGCAGCCAATCGAAGCCGGCGCCCGCACAAATCTCGGCGGTGTAGGAATCAGTCAGCGCCAGCCAGAAGCCGATCCGAACCTGCCCTGCCTTGAGCGCCAACTTGAAACGATTCACGGGTGTTTTCACAAATCCTCATGGATACGCAAGCTGGATCATCCGGATCCCCACTTAAGCACATTTTGCGTATGCTGATCGCGCCGGGCGAGATCAGACGAATCTGAAGCTGATCGAACCCAGGGTTCCATAGTCGGCATGAAAAGTATCGCCCGGCGCGGCACTGACCGGGCGCGTGAAAGAACCACCGAGCACGATTTCACCCGCCGCCAGATATTCGTCCCACTGGCTGAGTTTATGCGTCAGCCAGACCACGCCGTTCGCGGGATGATTAAGCACCCCTGCCGCGACGCCGGTCTCCTCGATTACGCTATTTTTGGAAAGCAGCGCGCACGCCCATCGCAGATCCACCTTTTCGGGCCGGATCGGGCTCGATCCGAGCACGACGCCCGCGCTGGCGGCATTGTCCGCGATAGTGTCCTGCACCTTGCGCATCGTTTTCGTTTCCGGGTCGAAGCGTTCGATCCGGGTATCGATGATCTCCACCGCCGGCACGACGAAATCGGTGGCTGCGAGTACGTCGAAGATGGTGACCTGCGGTCCTCTCAGCGGTTTGCCCAGGACAAATGCAAGTTCAACTTCGACCATCGGCGCGATGAACCGGTCGAACGGCACCTCACCGCCTTCCCTGAAAAACATATCGTCAAAAAGAGTTCCATAATCAGGTTCCGTAAGCTGCGCCATCTGCTGCATCGCGCGCGAGGTTAAACCGATCTTATGTCCCTGCGTGACACGGCTTTCCTGATGCTTTATTGCGACCCAGGCGCGGTTGATTCGATAGCCGTCGGCAACCGTCATTTCCGGAAAACGTTTTGAAAGCTGGCTGATTTGTTTGCGCTGCTTCTGAGCGGAGTTCAACTCCGCCGCCAGTCGCTTTACCGCATCATTATCGAGCATGTCTGGCACCATCGTTCAGGCCGGAAAGGGCAGCGTCACCGAAGGTTAGGGCGCGCTGCCGGCTTTCCGGCCAGACCTCTCATTCCTCTACGAAGTGATCCATGATTATCGGGAGCATCGCATCCCAACGCTGTAGCTGGGCCCAATGGCCACAGCGGTCGAGCACGTGTAACTCAGCGTTTTTCAGATGCTGCAGGAAATACAAACTGGTCTCCAGCGGCACCACGCGGTCCTGACGGCCGTGAATCAGCGACACCCTGTGTGGCATACGGGCCAAAAACGAGGGCGGGACAATCAGCGAGTCCATGCCGTTTCGCATCGACTCGAAAGCATTCTCCTGAATCGCGCGCACCTTGGGATCGGTCGCAGTCTTGAAACGGGCCTGCACGATATCCTCCAGCCCAGGAAACTGGGCGGGATCGCAGACGAAGCTGTGGATCAGTTCGCGATAACGGCCCAATCGCGGGTCGTGATAAAATGACAGCAGACGAACCAGTTCCGGCGTGCGCGACATCGGCGCGCCTACCGCACCCATCAGCATCGCCCGTTTGAAGCGTTGCGGCGCTTCCAGCAGCAGATGCAACGTCAGCGCTCCGCCCATCGAATTTCCCACGATATGGGCGGTTTTGATCTCCAGATGGTCCATCATGCCCAATATCTGTTCGACCCGTAAACCCATCCAGGTCATCGCGTGGGTTGGTAGCGGGTTGGGATAGTCAGACTGGCCAAAGCCCACCATGTCCGGCGCAACCACGTAGAACTTACTGCTTAGATCGGGGATGCAGTTCTGCCAATTCGAAGCGGCGCTCGCTCCCGGTCCGGCGCCGTGAAGCAGGATCAACGCGGGTGACTTGGGATCGCCCGCGATCAGGGCATTGCTCGTTAGCTTGCCTGAAGGAATACGCTTTTCGATAAAACCAGTAGCCATTGTCAGACCTCCTTATGTCGATCGATCCACCATTGCGATTTCGAGGGCATTGGCGAGTTCGGTTATCGCATAGCCTCGGTTAAAAATCTGCGTCAGGCCTTCTTTATAGTGGATGCACGAGGTTTCAATCCACCGGAAAACGGAACTATATTCGAACGAAAGGCAGTCGGAGTTCACGAACCCGGATTGGCCATGGAGGCAATTGCGATGTCCTTGAAATCGACCGAACTCGTATTGCTATTTCGCCGAGAACTGGAACTATGCCGGGTGAAGGAAGACGAAACGGTCGCGGTCCTTTCGGAGGCCGAAAAGAACGTCGAGTACGCCAGCGCCTTCATGGTTGCGGCGCGCGATCTCGGAGCCCACGTGTTCAATGTCAATCTGCTGCCGGGCCGGGGCGCAGGCCTGCTTGGTTTCGGTGGCGCGGCGGCGCTGGCGGGCAATCGGCCGGCGATCGAAGCGCTCAAGAGCGCCGACCTGGTGGTCGATCTGATGTTTTTGCTGTTCTCCAAGGAGCAGCTCGAGATGCAGAAGGCTGGGGCGCGGATTCTGTTGTGCGTGGAACCTCCTGAAATTCTGCAACGATTGTTCCCCACCACAGACTTGCGGGAACGGGTTGAGGCGGCCGAGCGGCGGCTCGCCAACGGTCATCAGTTGCGATTCACC
This sequence comes from Deltaproteobacteria bacterium, assembly GCA_027317185.1. GTDB lineage: Bacteria > Desulfobacterota > Binatia > Binatales > Binataceae > JAJPIG01. The sequence goes on along the minus strand of DAHVFB010000002.1, from coordinate 43,933 downwards.
AATCGGGCGGGCACCGACGTCACCTACAAACTCGGCAAGTTTCCCGCGATGTCCGAGTACGGATACACCGACACCCCCGGACGATGGGATCACTGGCCCAGCGGATTTGCTTTTACCGGCGCGGGCGAGACCGAGGTGAATGGCAAGGTGGTGATGGACCGCGGCGACATTATTTATCCGTTCGCGAGCTACCTGCGCGATCCGATCGAGTTCACGATACGCGAAGGTCGGATCGTCGAAACCAAAGGCGGACTCGACGCGGAGATGCTGCGCGACTACATGGCGAGCTATCGCGATCCGAAAGCTTACGGGATTTCTCATATCGGATGGGGCCTCAACGAGCGGGCGAACTGGACCTGCCATGCCCAGGGCGTGCCCGGAATCGGGATCGAGGGGCGCGCGTTTTATGGCAACGTGCTGTTTTCGACCGGTCCCAACACTGAACTGGGCGGCGACAACGATACCGCCTGCCATCTGGATTTGCCGATGCGCAACTGCACGTTGTATCTCGATGATGATCTGATCCTGCGCGACGGTGAAGTTATGCCGGAAGACATGCGCGCCGCGGGACGCTAAACGGAACCGAAAGTGGAAACGGTTATGTCTTTGGTGGATCTCGGTGAGATCTCGATCAACATTCAGGATACGGGCACTGGCACCTCGATTGTGCTGGTGCATGGCATCGGGCTGAATGGCGATGGATGGATCAACCAGGTTCCGCTGTTCGCCGAAAAGCATCGTGTGGTCGCGGTTGATCTGCGCGGTTTCGGAAAGTCATCGAAGCCCACCGCACCCGGTTCTTACGCGATCGATAATTTCGCAAACGACATAATCGCACTGGTCGAGAAACTCGGAATCGCGCCGATGCACTATGTCGGAACCTCGCTTGGCGGTTTTATCGGCCAGGCGGTTGCGCTTCGCAGGCCCGATCTGTGCCGCAGCCTGTCGCTATGTCATACGGCAAGCGTTACCGATATTCCGGCCAAGGTGCGTGAGGTGCGGCTTAAAACTCTGCGCAAAAAGTCGATGACCCAGTATGCGCATCTGGTGTGCGATCAGGCCTTGGCGGTTCACGTCCGTCCGGCGGTGCACGAATGGCTATGCGACATAATCGCCGGCAACGATCGCGAGGTTTACGCGCAGGCATTCACGGAAGGATTGCAGGGATTCGACGTTCGCCAGCAGGTTCGCTCGATCCGTATTCCAACCCTGGTACTGACCGGCGAGCTTGACCGGGTAATACCGCCTGAGGGCGGCCGCGAAACCGCCGCGCTCATTCCCGGCGCCCGGCTGGTCGAGATTGCCGGCGTTGGGCATATCAGCTATCTGGAACAGCCGCACGAGTTCAACGACACCGTACTCGGCTTCATCGATGAGGTGGACCGGCAAAGCTGAAGCTCAGCCGGGATGGATTCGGCGGTATGGGTTCGCAGGATGGACTCGATTGTTCGGTAGATAGATGTCGGCTGCGCGAAAAGCGGTAGTGCTTCTAAGTGGCGGGCTCGATTCGACCACCACGCTCGCGATCGCCTTCCGCGATGGCTATGAAGTCTCGGCGATCACGTTCCGTTATGGCCAGCGCCATGAAATCGAGGTTAATGCGGCGCGGCAGATCGCCCAGCGGATGGGCGTGACCCACCATGTTATCGCCGAGATAGATTTGCGCGTGTTCGGCGGATCGGCGCTGACCAGCGCTATCGCGGTGCCAAAGGACCGTCCCGCTCAAGGGTTGGCGCAGGACATTCCGATTACCTACGTGCCCGCGCGCAATACAATCTTTCTTTCGTTCGCCCTCGCGCAGGCCGAAGTATCAGGGTCAAACGACATCTTTATCGGCGTTAACGCGCTCGACTACAGCGGCTATCCGGATTGCCGCCCGGATTATATCGAGGCCTACCAGCGGATGGCGAATCTCGCCACCAAGGCCGGCGTGGAAGGCCATCGGCTGACGATACATACGCCGCTGATCGATCTGACCAAGGCCGAAACCATACAACTCGGTTTAGCGCTCGGGGTTGACTACGCACTCACTATCAGCTGCTACGATCCATCGCCGGCCGGCGAGGCCTGCGGACACTGCGATTCCTGCATTCTGCGTTTGAAGGGTTTCGCGGAAGCAGGGAGGCGCGATCCCATACGGTATCGCGCCCCCGCTTAACTCAGGCCGCGAGCGCAATCTTCTGCAGATCGGGCATCACCTTGCTTGCGAACAAATTCAGCGAACCGAGCGACTGATCGAGCGTCAGGTTGCCCCACGAAAACACCTGCACCAGGTAATTGGTCCGGGTTACCTCGGCGACGCGCGCCAGTTCATCGCGCACCTTCGAAGGCGATCCGACAATGAACGCGCCCGCCTTCAGCATGAGGTCGAAGTCATTCGGGAACACGCTGGTCGAAGTGTGAAAGTCAGCCCAGATCTTCTGAATATTATGAAAGAAAACTTTGAACGCCTCTTTCCCGATGCGATAGGCTTCCGCGTCGCTTTCGGCCACGAAGATATGGCGCTGCACTCCGATTTTCGGCGACTTCACGTGCGGATTCAGATTATCCGGACCCTTCGGATCCCAGGCCTCGCGATATGCGGCCACGACTTTCGCGGCATCGCTGGCCGGTCCCAGCGTCACCACATGCATTCCATGCTTCGCCGCGTATATCGTGCTCTCGACGTTAATCGTGCCGTACCAGAAATCCGGATGCGGCTGCTGTAGCGGCCGCAGTTCCATCGGCACGTTCTCGAACTGATAGTACTTGCCATTGAAGGTGAGGTGGTCATTGCTGAGGCCGCGCCGGAGCACTTCGAGCCCCTCATTATAAATATTGCGCGAATCGTAGAAAGGAATCCGATGCAGTCCCAGCTCAAAGGGCGAAACCCCGCGCCCGACGCCGACTTCCAAACGGCCACCGCTAAGATGATCGAGCATACAGATTTCCTCGATCAGGCGTAACGGCTGATAAAACGGCAGCAGATAAACCAGCGGTCCAAAATGCAGCTTCTTGGTGTGCTCCGCGGCTGCGGCCAAAAATACGTTGGGCGACGGCGCCATCCCCAGCGGCGTGGCATGATGCTGCGCGATATGAACCGCGAACATGCCCGCCTTGTCGTACTCTTCCATCATCCGCAGCCGCTCATGATAAAGCGTATGCAAATTGGCGCTGCCGCTGGTCCGCTCGATATGGTCGAAAACTCCGAAACTGATCTGCTCCATGGTCCTCACCGCCGGGCCGAATTTACCCTTGAAGGCTGCCAAAACATAGCATGACTGCCGCAGTCCCCATCAACTGCTCTTGCCGAAAAAGAACTCACTCGCAATTTGGTTAAAGCGCTCCGTCTGGCCGTCGAGAAAGGCGAGCTTGCTGGAAGCATCCTGGCCTATATCAGCCTCGTTGAGCGGGCGGACTTCTAGTTCAGGCGTCGGCGTTGGATGGTCACCACGCGAATCTGCAGCAACGCTCGTCCAGGCCGCGACGGTTCCATCAATCTGCCGCAGGTGAGCGGTTGCGCGCCGCTCACCTGCGCCGGTTATTCGATCCTTGTCCAAATCCGGTTAAAGGTCACCGTAGCCGTATTCCTTCCACCGGGCCAAAACCTTTCGCTTGGTCTCTTCTGTCCATCCGTGTTTGAAATCCGAGACCTTGGTGTGCGCGTCGCGATACTCTTGCGGCCAATGATAGGGAAATGTGGCATCGATGATGAAGAAGGGAAGCTGTTTTCGCTCACGCATCTCGGGGGTCAGCCACGGGTATAAAGTATTGGCCCCGATTCCCTTAATCGTATCGAAATTCTCCGGGTTCATACGGCTCGCAATCGCCCACCAGACATCTTCGACGTCAGTAACGTCAACGTCCTCGTCGACAAACACAATCCCTCTCATTGCGAGGCGCGGTACCGAAGTTAGCGTCGAAACCACCCGCTGTTGCAATCCGGGCCCTGATTTCAACGAGACCACCATGACATCCGGGGGCAGCGTGTAAACCGCTTTGACCGCCAATCCATGCGCTTCGAGGCGATTTTTGGCTTGCGCGGGAGTCATCACCGACATATTGGCGGCGGCGTCATCCCACGGCTTACCCATGTTAGCCATCGTATGAATCGGGTTCTTGCGATGTGTGATGCAGGTCACGCGCGCCTGCGGACACTTTTCGCGATGGGCGGAATGCCCGGTGTACTCGCCGAAGGGGCCCTCATCAACGCGATCGCCTGGCAGGATCTCCGCTTCGATCACCATTTCGGCGCTGGCCGCGACCTCGAGGTCACTGGTTTCGCATCGCACTATCGGAATGGGCGAACCCATCAGTCCGCCGGCTGCGCTGACTTCGGCTACGCCATGATCCATCGCGGTGACGGCGGCAAGATGACAAGCCGGGTTGGCGCCGATCATAATCGCGATCGGCATCGGCTTGCCCATCGCTTCGTACTTGCGCAAAATCGCGCCGCCATGCTGGGCCGCCGGCATCAACAGTATGGCGAAATGATTCCCGTCCTTGACCATGCAGCGATAAGTGGCCCAGTTGAGCCATCCGGTATCGGGATCTCTGAGCGCAACGATATCCCAGGTCCCGAGGTAGCGTCCGCCATCGAGCGTCTCTTTAATCCAGGGGAAGGCGAACTTGTTAAGGTCGATGTCCTTGCCGGTCAGCACCACTTCCTTACATGCCGCCTGCTCCTTTCTGACCACCACCGGATCACACGGAGTTTTCAGCCGCGCCCGCACGATTTCGATCAGGTCGAGGGTGGGAGTGTTCTTATCCAAACCCAGCGCCAAAGCGATGCGGGCATGGAGCGCCGGCTTGCTGGGCCCCATCAACACCGCCGCTATCTGCTGGCCAGGATAGTCCTTGACATTTTCGAAAAGAGGGGCAGGACCTCGGCGCTCGTTGACCAGCCGGCTGATTGCGCCAGCCTCATATTGCCAATCGACCTCGGCTTTTACCCGCCGAAGTTCACCTGCGCGCTCGAGAACTTCGAGGTATTCCCGCAGGTCGGCTGGACATCCAAAACCCGTTCCTAGTTCGGTTTTCTTTACCGCCATGGCACTTTCCCTCATTCTCTCTATGGCGTCTCCGCGTAAGAGAGCGTTACAGAGCTGTAGTCGTGAGGATCAGGTGTTGGGTATGGCTTAGGGATGAGCTACATGCCCCGATCGCACAGGCAACGGCCCTGGATACCTATTATCCTTGCAAGCGTTCGTTTCCCCATAGCCCAGAGAAGAGGGAATTGCAATTGGCGTGGAAGCGCGGAAGGCGCCGGCAGCGTGCAGAGCACGCCGAAGCTCCACCGCGGATTGGTTCAATGGGATCAGTTCAAAGTTTCACGCGAGTGGGCGTGGGTTCCATCCTGGCTATCGGGCTGCGCGTATTGGTCGAGTTTATTGTAGATCGTGCGTGTGCTCACGCCCAGAATCTGTGCTGCCCTGGTTTTGTTTCCGCCGGCGTAGTCGATTGTTCGCGAAATCAGCTCCCGTTCAACCTCGGTCAGCGAGGTTCCCAGCCGCACCATGAAGTAGCCATTGCCCTGCGGTCCGCAGTTGCGAAACTCCTCGGGCAAATCTTGTTTGCGGATCAGTCCGCCCTGACACACGATACAGGCCCGTTCGATCACGTTGCGCAACTGGCGGACATTCCCGGGCCATGGATGCGCGCGTAGTAAATCGAGGCAGGCTTCGTCGATGCCAGTTATTTCCTTTGCTCCCGTGCGCGAGAACTGCCGCAGAAACGCCTCGATCAGCATCGGCAGGTCTTCGACTCGCTCGCGAAGCGGGGGCAGATGAACGGTGAAGATATTGAGCCGATAGTACAGGTCGGGACGCAGGCGGCCCTCACGGACGGTCTGCTCGACATTGCGATTGGTGGTCGCCAGCACCCGCACGTCCAGCGAGAGCTCGACCGAACCGCCGACCCTGCGCAGACGATGCTCTTCCAGTACTCGCAGAAGCTTCGCCTGCAGACCAGCCTTCATCTCGGTAATTTCGTCGAGCAACAGAGTGCCGCCGTTGGCCATCTCGAAGCAGCCTTCCTGCCTGCGATCCGCCCCGGTGAAAGCACCACGCTCATGTCCGAAAAGCTCGCTTTCCATCAGGCTTTCAGGGATCGCCGCGCAGTTAACGGCTACGTAGGGGGCATCCCGGCGCGCTGAGAGTTGATGAATGGTACGGGCTACCAGTTCCTTTCCAGTCCCGCTCTCGCCGGTGATCACGGCCGAAGCCGGAGATTGTGCGATCCTTTCAATCGTCGCCATCACCGCGCGCATGGCCGGCGAACGTCCGATCATGGCGCTCTGGTCGCCGCAAGCAACTTCATTGTGGTGAGCTGCGGAAATCATCTTAACTAAATTCCTTCAACGAAAAACGGCGCAGTACCATCGCGGTAGCGCGGCCAAGGACGTACCGGGAAAAAGGCTCCGACTCCAGGCCGGAGCGCTAAGTGTGTTGTTTGTTTACGGTCCTACGCGGGTCGGCGGGACCAAAGCGTCAGCTTGAGCGTTTCGCAGCGGAAGTGAACGATTAAGTATGCTCGCGCGAAGAAAATGGTTGCGAACCGCTTAATGTTCCACTGATCTGCGATACGCCAACGACTATACGCTTATAGATGATGATCGCGGACGCACGATATATGCCACGGGCTACGATGATGGCATCGTGAGCTTTTGCTTGTTCGATCGGCTTAACCCCGCTTCAATAGGTACGGCTCTTTGTAGCAGTGAAGTTTCACCCTACAAAGTCCGCCGTTAACTATTAAAGATTGGCGATTCGCTCGCGGGCAGGCACGACGGCTAAGTTGTGTCCGCTTCTTTGTAAAAAGGCCCAATGAATCAGATGTTGCGATTTTGACGAGGCGCGGCTTCCGCCCCGGCGGCAGCCGGTTGACGCTCCGTCGCAGGCGATGGTGGGGGGACCGCGCGCAGGCGAAAGCGGCGTTGGGCGAAGCGCAGAATATCGCGTCTGGCTTTCTCCTTGGTCGCGCATACTTGCATGCATCCAGCCTTCAGGAGTTCATTCGATCCGGCCATCGCGGCGGTTCCGCCGGCGAAGATTGCCAGATTGGGCAGATCCAGCTTGAGCTCCCGGGTAAGCTCGATCGTTACCGGCAGGCTCTGATCGCTGACACATGAAATGCACAGCACATCGGGTGAATAGCGTCTGGTGTATTCGCGAATCTCGTCGCGCGATTGATTATCGCCTGAGTAACGGGCAGCGGCGCCATCGAGCCGCAGCAGCTCGAGCAGGATAAGAAGGCCGATATTGTGTACCTCGCCGGGCGCACAGATGCCGAAGATGCGCAGATTAGGGATGATCCGGGCCTTGCTGAAACGACTTCCAAGATCAGCAATTAACTGGCGCGTGACGTCCATCACGAAGCGCTCGTTCTCCTCGGGAATATGGTTCTGTGCGCGCTCGTCGCCGGCCAGCATCACGGCGGGAATCAGCAAATCGTTGAAAGTCGCTTCCAGGCCGTGCTCGTTGCAGTAGCGGATTGCGAGTGCGCGTGCGCCTGATTCATCGAGTTCAAGCAACATTCGGTAGTAATCGTTGTAATCTTCAAGTTTGCCATCTGCCCCTAGCAGGATCGAAAAGAACCCGAGGGCTGGAAGGTAGTCTCCCGCGACCTTGAAACAAGTCGTCAGTGGCGTCGCCAGGAGCAAGCCTGCCGGCCCCCACAGCCACGCCCAATACATGGCCGAGACCAGTAGCGCTACCGGCGAAACGCCGATTCCGCGCCCGACCAGAACTGGCTCCAGGAACTGTGCCGACACTTGATCCAACACAATGAACGCGCCCAACACCTCGAGCGACTTACCCCATCCGGGAAATACCGCAAAAGCCACCAAAGTCGGCAATAATCCCGCCATGAACGCCCCGACATAGGGCACGTACCGCAGCAAAAAAGCGATGACGCCCCATAGCCACGGGTTCGGCAGGCCGAGGATCGCGAGGACAATTCCAATCGAAACGCCGAAAGCAAAATTGATTACTGAAATTAAAAATAGATAATGGCTGACCGCATGTCCGGCGGTATCGATCGCCTCCGCCGCTACTGTGATCCGCCCCCGTGCGCACAATCTGACAAATCGATCACGCAGGTTTCGGCGTTCGTGCAGCATAAAAAACAACAGCACGATGATCAGCAGGGTTTCGATCACGCCGGACAACACCGGGAGGACGCTCTTCACCACCTCCTGAACCTGGGGTGAAGCAGGCACCGTCTGTACCATCGTCGGTTTTCGCTGCCGTACGCGGGGCTGCGAACGTTGCACCTGGTTTTCGACTTCCTTGATGGCGTTTTCGACCCGTTGCAGCCATGCCGGCTGGCTTCTCTCGACCGCCGATACTTTGCGCGCGATGTTATCGGTATAGTCGGTCATCTGCAGGGCGACCGAAGCCAGCTCGACGGTCAGGAAATAACCGATGCCGGCGGCCACCACGATTGCGGTCAAAACCACCAGCGCAGTGCTGATCAGACGGCCCAGCCACGGCTCTAGTCGATCTGCGATAGGGCTGAAGATCACCGCCAAAATGGTGGCGACCGCGAGTGGAAGAAGAACCTCACGCCCGAAATAAAGGACCGCGGTTCCGATGATCACGCCGATAATTGGGCGCGCCGCGCGGCTGACGCCGACATGTCCGTCTTCGACGAGTTCAGGGTTGGAGTTCTGATTGGTGGTTTCCAAGCAATGACCGGGCAGAGAAGGAAGCAAATGCCGAGCCAATAGCTTGTTCAATCTTTCAGGGGGTCGTGTGCGGTTTCCGATAAGGTAAGTATCGCGATTGTTGAAAGTGCAGCCGCAATCATTAGATATACCGCCGGCGCCATGGGACTGCGGGTACGTTCAATCAGGTAGGTTGCCACCATCGGAGTGGTTCCACCAAACAGCGTCATACAGAGATTGAATGCCACGGCAACGCCGGTGGCTCGAATACCGGCCGGAAAAGCTTCCGCGGCGGCTGCGGGAGTTGCACCCTCGTAACATCCGATAATTGCCGCCAGGCCCAGCTCGGCGAACAGCGCGGAGCCAAACGAACCGCGCTGGAACAGGCGGAATAATGGCCAGGCGAACGCGAGCGCGCAGACGGCGGCGGTAAGCAAAACCGGCTTGCGTCCGATCCGGTCCGACATCCATCCAGCCAGCGGAATGATGAACAGTACGAAACCCATGCTCAAGGTATTAACCGCGAAGGCGTGTGGCTGAGAAAGATGAACCACCTGTGTCATGTAGGTGGCCAGATATATGAAGGTCGTGTAGAACCCCACCGCTTCGAGCAACTCGAACCCAGTTACATGCAGCAACGCCCGCCATTGCGTAATGATCGCGCGCGCCATCGCGGCTGCCGGCTCGCTGCGAGGATGCGCGGTATGCGGTAAATCGCGCCGGATCAGTATGCCCACGAACGCGAGCACAATGCCGAGTACGAAGGGTATTCGCCATCCCCAGGCATCCACATTTTCCGGTGTCATCAAATGACTCAGTAGCGCGCCGGCCGCCGAGCCGAGCATCCCACCCGCGATACTGCCAAACAGTCCGCACGAGGCCATGAAGCCGCGTCCCATCTGGGTCGAACGTTCGGCCAAAAACACGATTGACGTGGTGTATTCGCCACCGGCGGAAAGCCCCTGGGTGAGCCGAAGAATAACCATCAGGATCGAGGCCGCCGCGCCGATTTTGGCGTAGCCGGGCAACAATCCGGTGACGAAGGTCGGCACCGCCATCGCGAGTATGGACAGCATCAAGGCGCGCTCGCGGCCATAGTGATCGCCGATATAGCCGAAGAGGATCGCGCCCAGCGGACGGGTCAGGAAGCCCGCGCTGAAGACGGCGAACGCCACCATCAATGATACCGCGGGACTGCGCGAGGGAAAAAAGTGCTGTCCAATCGAGGCGGCGAAATATCCGTACAGCGAAAAGTCATACCATTCCAGAACGTTTCCGATTAGGCCGGCAGCCAGCAGCCGGCTTTGCGCCGAACCGGGCGCGGCCTTTGGCGAACGAGCTTGAGTAGCTGCAAGGCGGCTACTCAAAATAGATTCCCCATAACAACCAGAAGGGCTTCACGATGACCAATGCAATTTATGCTTCTGATGAAAAGGGATTTCTTTCGCTAAGATTGCCCAAATGAGCAATCAAACATTTTTTAGGGGTTATGGATATCCCGCTAATCGTCCATCCGCGTCAGTGCCTGCATGAACCCGCTCCTGCCCACCATCATCCTGAAAGTGACTGGAAAGAAGCAGACCATGACGCAAGATCAGCAGACGTATCAATCTGAGCCCACGCGCTGGAAACGCCGATACAGAATTCAGCGCCTGCGTCAAAAGTACTGAGGGTTCTATGCTATTCAATGGCGACACGGACATCCTTGGCCAAGATCTCGAGTACATGTGTCTGCTGCCGGGCCAGTTTTACGATCTGACGAGACGGCGCCGGGCGCTCGAAGGCGAGCGCCGGCTGCTGTTCGCCGTGCTCGAAGACGCCATCGTTTGTTACCTGAAAAAGCGCGGCTCCAACAAGACCCGGGACCTGATGCTTTCGCATGAGGCTGAAAATTGGATCAGAAGCGATGGCGGCGTAGGTCCGTTCAGTTACGAAGCGATTTGTGATGCCCTCGAAATTGAACCGGCGAGGTTGCGGACGGCGCTGGAACAGATTGCTCGGGCTGAGCAGGTGATGAATCCCGCTACTCAGCCCGATTTCGTTAATTGGAAAATTCAGAATTTCACTTCGTTGGAGTGGTCGAATAGTCACTAGCGCCTGAAGTTGTCGAGCTCGTTTTCCATCGGTTCCTGGTTGGAAATCTGGACACCGGAACCGGTCGTCAGGTGCTGCTTGCCCGCCGTATCCGTGCTGATCCGATAGCTCTGACGGGTAAAACGGTCTATCGCAAACGGCAGACCTTCCGAGTCGACGAACGACGGCGCATCGCAAATTTGGAAATGCAGATGTGGCTCGCTGGAGTTACCGGTGTTGCCCAGGCGCCCGATTATCTGGCCCGCATGAACGTGGCTGCCACGTTTGACTGTGATCGTGCCGGGGCGAAGATGGGCATACGCCGCGAAGCGGCCGCCTCCGAGGTCCTCGACAATGCGATTACCTGCCAGCGTGTCATAGGTAATTTGCACTGCAGTCTTGTCTGAGTTCGGCGTATTTTCAGGTATTCCATCTTTAACATCGACAATGGTCCCGTCGGCGACGGCGCGGATTTCGTGGTCGTACGCGAAATAGCTGGCGTTGCGGTGTTCATCGCCCCGGTAGGTCAGGCCATTATTGCCCAACTGAACCCAGTCGATTGCATACCGTTGTCCAATTCGGCCGCGCCCGTTGACGAACAGGAGAGCGCGGCGATGCGCGGAGGTATTTGACGGACCATTCGCCGCCTGCCAATCGGGCCCATCTACCGGCGAAGTGATTACGACTGGAGGAGCGCGATCGACCATTATGGGCGCAACGTGAATCGTGCCCGAACCGCCGTGATCGCCCTGCCCCTCGACTTTGATTGCGGTTTCAAACCGGTCCGGCGTTGGGCGATCCGAAGTCAGCGCTGGAAATAAAAAAATCGCCGCACTCGCACCAGGTTCCAATATTGCTTGAGATTCCTGCTCCGTTTTGCCGGAAGCCAACTTGAACATATTTTTCAAGTCCTCCCCGGCATGATGTTCCTCCAGCGTCAGTTTGCCCCGATGTTTGCCGCTGATTGTCACTTCGGCAATCTTCATCGGGGTGCCACCGTAATTAGCGATGTAAAGCTCATAGGCGGAATGCTTCACGCTGGCTCCTTCCACAACTTCCGCTTGGGTTGGAGAAGTTTGGGCCATCAGCCGGATGTAAAGCGGATCGTTGAGCGGTGGCAGAGGCGATGTTTGTGCCTGAGCGTTGCGACTCAGGCTTGCCAACGAAATCGCCAGTGCCAGCCCCGCGCAAAATGCAAATATCTTCATGTTCCAATCTTCCTCTCGCGTTCAGCATGTTCAGCGTAGCAATGCCCGATAGCGTTTCGGTTTGACTCGGGCATGCACCCACTGCGGAAGCAATAATAATCGAAAAAGCAGGCATCAATGCGTTTAGCCTGGCGAATCTGATCGGATGGTGAACCGAAGTGGACGAATTCGCTTACGCCGAAATCACCTTGCAGTCGCCCAACGGGAGGCATCGCTACAAGCTCCACGTGACCGATGATGGGGCCCTGAAGGTCGTCAAGCTGCGGCAGGTTGGCGCGGGATGGATACCGGCAGCGCCGGGTGATGCGCCGAGCAACGGCGATCGCGTGCAACTCGATTCTCCGCCCGACCTCGAGCGCTGGACACTTTGACCGCGCCGGGCCCAAGTCGCGTCCGCCTGGTCCTGTTTGGGAAAAGAACCAACCGCTACGGGGCATTTTCGGCCTCGCCTGCCGATTCGTACCAAAGAGCGAAACCGTTTCGCCTTGAATGGCAACGGTGAACCAAAGCGGCACTCCCAGACGTAGGTTTTATCCATTTTAAAATTGCTGAAAATGGCAGTATCGGTCCAAGGCAAGCGAGCGCCGTTTGGAAAAGGCGACTGTCGGCAATGGCGCGGCTCAATCGCCTCGAATAGGTGTAATAATGAGTGCAATCCTCGGAATCAGCGGACTGGCCAATTCGCTCAGTTTTAAGCAGGCGAATTGGTCCGGATTGGATGAGCGTGAGTACAGAATTTTGCAGGGGTTTGATGCCGCCGCAGCGTTGATCGTCGACGGCACGGTGGTCGCGGCCGCAGCCGAAGAGCGCTTCAATGGCAAGAAGCATTGCGGCGATTTCCCCATCGAAGCGATCAACTATTGTCTGCGAGAAGCCGGCATTTCACTTGGCGATGTCAGCGAGGTTGCCCATTCCTTCGATTATTCCCGTCACAAGGCCGTTTTTTCGCTCGATCCGCTCTACGCTCGTCGCTATGAGACGGTTTACTCGAAGCACGCCCTGCTGGAACAGATAGCCCGTCATTGTCCAGACTTTCCACCCGCATCGGTTCATCAGGTCGATCACCATTTATGTCACGCCGCGAGCGCCTACTTCACCTCCGGATGGAACGAGTGCCTGGTAATCGTGATCGATGGGATGGGGGAGTCGCAGAGTGTCTCAATTTATCGAGCGCACGAAGGACGGTTGCAGAAGCTGCGTGAGCTATCGGCCAACGATTCCATCGGGATCCTATATTCGCTGGTTACGCTTCATCTCGGTTTCGATTTCAATTCCGATGAATACAAAATCATGGGGTTGGCGCCCTACGGCGATCCGGCGCACTACGAACCGGTCTTCCGCAATGCCATTGAGTGCCGCCCTGACGGCTCCGTGCACATCCCGATTCTGCGCCTGAATCGCACTCGCGATGAACGCGAAAATTATCTGCAAACGCGTCAATGGCTGGCCGACAATCTAATTGCCCGGCGCGATCCGGCTGACGAAATCAGCCGCGATCACTGCGATGTCGCGGCGGCGCTGCAGGCTTGTCTCGATCGGGTGATCATGCACATCGTCAGCCATTTCGCCCGCGAAACCGGATTGCGCAGACTCGCGATGGCGGGTGGCGTCGCGCTTAACTGTACCGCCAATGGCAGACTCATGCGGTCCGGATTGTTCGACGAAATCTATGTGCAGCCCGCGGCCGGCGACGATGGCACCTCGCTCGGTGCGGCGCTTCATCGCGCTGCGCTTAAGGGTGAGGTGATGAATCAGCGCATGCCGGTCCCGTTTCTCGGCCCCCGATATTCCCAGCCGGCGATCGATACCGCAGTCGCACAGTTCGCGGATCGAATCAAAGTGAGACGCTTCAACGACCTCGATCAGACCAGCAGCGAAGCCGCCAATTTCATCAAGCAAGGGAAGGTGCTGGCGTGGTACCGCGGACGAATGGAGTTCGGACCACGCGCACTCGGCAATCGCAGTATTCTCGCCGATCCGGCCCATCCCGAGATGCGTGATCGGATCAACGCAATGGTCAAAAAGCGTGAGGCGTTCCGGCCGTTCGCACCGGCGGTCACGATCGAGGAGGCCGATCGCTGGTTCGAAGTGGCGCCGGGGGCGCTCTATCCCTACATGATTGCGACCGTGGATGTGCGGCCCGAACATCGCGCGACGCTGCCGGCTATCACGCATGTGGATGGCTCCGCACGCATGCAGACGGTTTCAGCTACCGACAATCCCGACTTTCACAATCTGCTTCGCGCGGTGGGCTGGGCGACCGGCCGCGAGATGGTCCTCAATACCAGCTTCAACGTCAAGGGACAGCCGATCGTTAACACTCCACGTGAAGCGCTGGAAACCTTTCTGAACACGGGAATCGACTGCCTTTTTCTTGAGAACATGCTGGTGACCCGCCTGAGCAACTCGGTGTGAGAGCTTCGATAGCTACCGATCACTGAACCAACATGTGCGACAGGTAAGACGGAGAGCGATGCGCAGAACTGCGAGGAGATATTCCGGTGGCGCGGATTTTAATGATCACTTACAACACCTGGGTTTCCGACGCGCGATCAAAGCGTCATGCGGAGGCCCTCGCTCAACAAGGTCACTCGGTTGACGTAATCTGCGTCGCCACCAAGGTCCGCGGTCAGCGTAACGGCATCAATGTGATCTGGCTGCCGATGCCGAAATACCATGGCGCCAGCCGAGTCGGCTACCTGTTCAGCTACCTGAGATTTTTTGCCTTAGCCTCGGTGACCGCCGCCAGATTGTCCCTGCGACAGAAGTATGACCTCGTGATCGTGTGCACCATGCCGGACGCCGCGGTGCTAAGCGCCCTGATTCCGAAGCTACTCGGCAGTAAGATTCTGCTCGATATCCGCGACACCATGCCCGAGCTTTACCGCGACAAGTTCGATGGACGATTGGGAGCGGCTGGCGCACGCTTGCTGATGCTCGAAGAGCGCGCCAGCGCGTGGCTTGCCGATCGGATACTCGCGGTGCATGAGCCGCACGCGCAGCGTCTGGTGCAGTCCGGAATACCGCGCGAGAAAATCGATGTGGTGTTGAATTCTCCCAACCCAGAAATTTTCAAGCCAATCGGTGATCTGTACGGCTCGCCGCCCAAAGACGATCATTTCACCCTGGTATTTCATGGCACCGTCAGCCGCCGGCTGGGTATCGATACCGCGCTCTACGCCATCCATGAGCTGCGCGATCGCATTCCGCAATTGCGGCTGCGATTGCTGGGCACCGGTGATTTCTGGGAAGCAGCCCAAGCGCTTTGCGCGCGGCTCAAACTCGATGATCGCGTGCGGTTCGAGCGTCAGGTTCCGCTCGAGCAACTGCCCGCGGCGCTCTCCACGGTCTCGGCCGGCCTGGTGCCGAATCCTCCGAGCAGCGCGACCCACCTGATGCTGCCGGTGAAGCTGCTGGAATATGCCGCGCTGGGAATTCCAGTGATTACGGCACGCCTGCGTACGATAGAACATTTTTTTCCCGAGGATGCGGTGCGTTACTTCGAGCCCGGCAATGTCGCCTCGTTGGCGGCCGCGATCGCAGAACTTCACGACCATCCGGAATATCGTGCCCGGATCGTCCAACGAGCAGGTTCGATAATGACCGGCCTTGGATGGAACGCTCAACGGGAAAACCTTTGTGATGCAGTTGCCGCGCTGATTAAAGACGCCCCGATCGGCGATCTTCCGCAACCGCATACCGCGCCTGAGCGCCCTGCTCGGTAGATGGGTAAGCTCGCCCATCGCAAGGGGATGCACGATCTGGTGTTAAAACTTCCAAAAACGTCCTTTTCCTTCGTGAATTATGCCCAAAAATTCGCATTATTCGCAGCCCAACAGCCAGTTAGCGGAGGCGGAAACGTTCTATTCTTAGCGCCGTCACGAGTATGCAGTTCTAGTCTAAGTTATGGAAACGTGACGTACTGCGAGTGAATTTGTCGTGAACTGGTCGGAGAATTTATTTGCCGGATGCGCAATCGATGGCTACCGCTTGGGAATCATCGAGAACAAATCACGGATGCCGGCCCGCAGCGAGGCGGGAGCCTCTAGAGGGTTGACCGTGTTGCAGCCTGGAAACACCACTGAAGCTGAGCCATTTCGGTTTTCATTATTTTCCACCGCGCCTCAGTCTGCCGCCTATGCGGGCAAGGTTTATGCGGCCCATCTCGCCGAAGTGGCGCGCTGGAGCGAAGAGGCAGGCTGCAGCGGCATTCTAATTTACTCCGACAACCGGCTGATCGATCCATGGATAGCCACCCAGATCGTACTCACCAACACCGCGCGCCTATGTCCACTGGTAGCAGTGCAGCCTGCATATATGCATCCCTATTCGGTCGCCAGGATGGTGACTTCATTGGCATATCTATACGGCCGCCGAATCTACCTGAATATGATAGCGGGTGGCTTTCGCAACGATCTAACCGCCTTGTGCGACGAGACTCCGCACGATCAGCGCTATGCCAGAATTTCCGAATATACCTCCATCATTCAGCAACTATTGACTGGGAAAACGCCAGTCACTTTCGCCGGCGACTTTTACCGGGTGAAGAACCTCAGCTTACAACCGCTGCTCCCCTCCGATCTGATGCCTGGAGTTTTCGTTTCGGGTTCTTCACCCGCAGGCATGAAAACCGCCGCGGCCCTCAATGCGGTTGCAGTCGAGTACCCGAAGCCGGGCGAGGAATATCCGCCGCTTGAGCCGCGCTGCAACATGGGGATCCGCATCGGAATCATCGCGGCTGAAACTGACGAACAAGCATGGCAACTGGCGCAGCAGAGATTTCCCGCCGATCGCAAAGGTCAGATCCGTCATGCACTGGCGATGAAACTCTCAGATTCTCAATGGCATAAACAATTGTCGGCGATGGAACAGGACACCAGCGGTCAACGCAGTGTCTATTGGCTATGGCCATTCAAGAATTACAACACTTTTTGTCCCTATTTGGTCGGCGGCTACGAAACGGTATCAAATGAGATTAGTAAATATATGCGAGCAGGGTTCACCCGGTATATTCTCGATATCCCCCTCGCAGAACGGGATCTACATTCCTGCCAGACGGCATTTCGCATGGCGGCAGCCAGCCTGGCGTCGGCGGATGCCAACACCTTATCAAGGACAATTCCGCTTACCGCGCTGGCGGCGAATCCTCCAGTATTGCCCGGCGCGGCTAAAGCGATCGCAACGACTAGAGGGCGCGAATGACTGCGGCAGACGATCCGAATCGCCCGCTTTACCACGGGTTTCTACGTTCGGCTGAAACTCACCCGGATCGTCCCGCGGTGGACGTGGCTGGCGTATGTGTAACGTATCGCGAGCTACGCGAGGCGGCCACGCGGCTCGCCGCGACTATCCAAAGTCATACTCCGGAGGGAGGTCCCGCGATGACCGGGGTGTTCGCATACCGATCCCCCGCGGCCTTCGCTGGCGTGTTGGGATCCCTTCTGGCGGGCAATGGCTATTTGCCGCTGAATCGGGGATTCCCGCCGGAGCGAACACGTACGATGCTTGCCAGATCGGAGTGCCGCTCGATCATCGTTGATGGCGCGTCCGAACCGCAGCTTGCGGAACTACTTCACGGGATTGACTATCCACTGCTCATTATACTTGCCGATCGCGATGAACCAGGCGATTTGAAGTTACGCTGGCCGGCCCATCGGTTTATCGCGCGGAAGGATTTGGACCCGGCGGCTGCGTGGCGGGAGCGTCCGAAAACTCGAGACGCATTGGCCTACGTTCTGTTCACCTCGGGCAGCACGGGAATACCAAAAGGGGTGATGGTTGCCCAGCGCAACGTCACTCATTTTGTCGACGCGATAATGGATCGTTATCGAGTAACCTGCGGCGATCGCTTTTCACAGACTTTCGATATGACCTTCGACCTCTCCGTGTTCGATATGTTCGTTGCCTGGGAGGCGGGTGCGTGCGTGTGCTGCCCGTCGCAGCGGACGATGTTGAATCCCGGCTCCTTTATACAGGAAGCTCGTATTACCGTGTGGTTTTCAGTTCCATCGGTAGGCGTCCTGATGAAAAGACTGGGGTCGCTGGGGGCCGGTCACTATCCGAACTTGCGGCTGAGTTTGTTCTGCGGCGAACCCTTGCCGGCTGAGATCGCCTCGACGTGGGCTGCTGCCGCACCGAACAGCATTGTCGAAAATCTATACGGGCCCACCGAATTGACTATTGCCTGCACTATCTATCGCTGGGATCCGGCCAGCTCACCAGCGCAATGCGAGCGCGAAATAGTTCCCATCGGTGATCCGATACCGGGTATGGTGGCGATGGTTGCCGATGCGAACGGCGTCGAGGTTGCGCCGGGTGAGGAGGGCGAACTTCTGTTGACGGGCCCGCAGGTATCGCTGGGCTATTGGCGGGATCCCGAACAGACCGCGGCGCGCTTTGTGGTGCCGGCGGCCAAACAAGAGCTTTATTATCGCACTGGTGACCGGGTGCGGTCGTCCAAGGACGATCGTTCGATGACTTATTTGGGCAGACTCGATCATCAAATCAAGGTTCAGGGACATCGAGTCGAGTTGGAGGAGGTCGAAGCCGTACTGCGGGCGGAAGCCGGCGTAGAGGTGGCCATTGCACTGGGATGGCCTCTAACCAGTACGGGCGCCGCGGCGATCGAAGTCTTTGTAGCCGGCGCGAAAGCCGATATGGGTCTGCTGCGCGATAAACTTAAGCATCGGCTCCCCCGTTACGCGGTACCCCGCAGGATTCACAAAATTGAACAATGGCCGCTGAACGCCAATGGTAAAATCGATCGTCGCCAATTGCAGAAGCACCTGGAGGAACTGGGATGACTGTGGTTTCCGCTGAGCAGGTCAGGGCGCTTGTCGTCTCTCGACTGGAAAACTCGATACTTGCCGCAGGACGCGAACTTGACGATCTGCCCGATGACCTGGACTTGTTGACCGAAGGTATTATCGATTCGGTCGATATCGTCGAGCTTATCTCAACTGTCGAACAGACTTTTGGGATCGTGATTGACTTTTCTGAGCTTGACCCGGAACAACTTACCGTCCTGGGCTCGTTTTGCCGATATATCGCGGATAGAAGTCAAACCCCGACCGATAATAAGCACCCGGATCAGCCTTGATGTTCGGCTTAGTTGCCCGGTCACGAAACATGGATAAGAACTTTCCTCTTGACGTCAATCAGATCACGCCCGACGCCGCCTATGGCTTGGAATCGCACAACAAGCCGGCGTTCAAGGAGTCCATCGGGCGAGCCCTGAAAAACCGCATCCTGCAGAGTCTTGCCCGTTCGATGCCGGGCGCTACCGGCTTCCGAATTTGGGCCCATCGCCAGCGAGGAGTGAAGATCGGTGAGCGCGTCCATATCGCTTCGGACGTGATGATGGAAACTGCATACCCGCAATGGATTTCGATCGGCAATGATGTTCAGGTCGGAATCAGGTGTTTGATAATCGCCCATATACATAGTCTGCTTCCCCATGAAGAAGATCTAAGTAACTACGTATCGGTAAAGATAGAAGACGAGGTTTACCTCGGCGCCGGATCGATAATATTGCCTAACGTTACTATTGGCCGCGGTGCGGTGATTACCGCCGGAAGCGTCGTGACCCGATCAATCCCCGCGATGACTATGGTGCAGGGTAATCCTGCAAAAGCAGTTGCCCGATGCGGCATCCCACTCTTATGGGACACTCCGATAAAAAAGTTTTACCTTAATCTCAAGCCGATCCCCCGCGCCGCTCGCGATACTGACAGGTAAGCCTATTGCCGGAGGGTAGCTGGTTCGCGAAAGTAACGCGCATTGCGCGATCGAAACGCGGCTGCACTGAAGTTCACTGCGCCGCGGCTACGCTATGGCTGTACGCTGGCGATCCAGGTGCCCCAAAGCGAACCGAGGATTGGATTGTCGGACGCCGCGTACTCGCCGCCGATCCAGATAGTGCTGTCGTCGGGATCGATTCCCGCGCCTGAGTAGTCACCCCATCGCGGCGGCGACGTGGTGTAGGCGGCCGCGCCGGATTCGATGGTCGAAAAATTTGTCAGGGTATTCGCAGTATCGCCAACCAGTCGCGACGCCGAGTAGACCGACGCGAACGAACTGGTGGAAGACCCGGAAAACACTGTCGCAAGGTCACCGGATGAATCGGTCCGGAGGGCCGGATAATAATAATAGAGACCCGGCTGGCCCGCATAGTCGAAATCCTGGCTGACGCTCAACCCGCTGGTTCCACCGCTCCCGACCGACACCTCGATAAAGCGCAGGCACGAACGCACCGCGCTGTCACTGGGCGGGACGCATCCGTCATTGGCCGAAACCCACAACGATCCCGCAATCGAGCCGTCGCGGAAGACGGCATCGAGCAGGCTGTCATCGTTGGTGTCGATCAGCACGCCGCTGCCGGCTTGCTGGGCGTTGGGTGGAATCGAAAGCGTTCCAATCGGCAGCGAAGTGCGAACGGCCCCGACGGTGCTTACGCCAGGCACCCCCGTTACCGTCCACACGTCGATGGTTGAGGTGGAGGCCAGGGTCCCGTTAACCGCCGCCATGTACAGATTGTCCGCCGGTGAAACTCCAGGGGTTGACGTGGGATTGAGATGCAGCGCCGGTTCTATCGCAAGGTCTCCCTGGTCAGGCAGGAACATCACGGCGCTGGCGGAGGAATCGCCGCTCACCAGTTCGCTTTTGTTAAGCACGACGAATTCAGTGCCTTCGAACTTGTAGGAGGTCCCGGAGTGCTTTTGGATCGCGTGGAATGCGTCGCCGGTGATTACCACCTTATTGCCGTTGAAACCAATTTTCGGAAAGTCCGGGAAATTTCCTTTCGTACCGTCGGGATTCACGACGTTGGCGGTGGAGATCGTATACAGGTTGTAGCCCCCGCTCGGGTCGCTGGTCTGCGAGACCGCGAGATCCCATCCCGAATCCGTGGTGGGCGAAAAGGTGATCAACAATATCAGCCAGCGTTGCGAGACGGCGTCGTACAGCACCCGCGGATCGCTCACGCTATCGGTGGACGGATCGATCGTGAGTTGGGACAGGTTCAACGTCGTGAGTAGGGTGCCGCTGGTACTGAACACCTGGCCGGTCAAATTCACCGCCTCAAGCAATTCAGTTGTCGAGCCGTTCAACCCGGCGGCTATCTGCGTATCAGGTGGTTCATAAAGCGTGTCGCCAGTTCCGACGAAAGCGCCAGTCAAATTAACTGCGGTCGGAGAGGTCCCGGTTTGACTGATCGGCACCGGCGGTGCGGGCGTGGGAGTCGACGTGGGAGTCGGCGTCGGGCTTGGCGTAGGTTTTCCGTGACCGCCATGCTCGGAAGAGGGCTTGGTCCGCGTGGAGGCCAACAGCTCCTTCTGTTGCCGGATCAGCGCCGGGTTGGCAAAGTGGCGCGGCATCACCGATCGACTGTTGAGGCCGTGCGACGGTGGTGCGGTAAGTTCGGTGCGCGGAACCGGTTGGACCACGATATCGATAGTGGCGGATTCAGCGGATCGCGCGGGACACCACGCGTAAGTCGAAACAATGATAAGCGCCAATACCAACAAAGATCGCAATTTGAACATAGCCAAGTCCCCTCGGGTCGCTATGAGCATTGATCGCGATCACGGGCAAGTCAAACATGAGAAAAGCGGTTATTGAGCCGCCTTCCCTCGTTGTTTCGTAAATCTTGACGTTTTATGACATTAGAAGCGAAATGAGCCAAGGGTGCGCCGGGTAGCGCGCGAACATGAATCAGGGATTGCGTTCTTTGACCACTACAAATCGCGAGGGATCGCAGCCGTCGGTGACGCCCGGCTCGTGAAACAGTTCCACCGCGTTCGACACTTCGGCCAATGCGAGCATCAGGCGAAAGAGCTGGGCGGCATCCTGCGGCATCTCTTTTACTGAGTATTGGTCCAGGTAGGCGAGTATCCGGTCGGCGCGCGGCAGGATCGCATCGTAAAAAGATTTAATCTCTTCCATCGAGCTCGCCAGGCGCTTCTTATTCCGCGCGACGCTGGCCGGCAATGCCCATGGCAAAAAGCTTTCGAGGTCGACAAACTCAGACGGTAACTGCCGGGTCATTTTTCAGTGCCCTTGCTTTTGAATTACACGATTGATGGATGCATTCATTTACCGGCTGCGGCCAAAACCGATTGCCCGCGCGCCTCGGCATGCTCGCGAACCATCTTGTGGAAATGCCGGATCTGTATTTCCTCGTCCTGAAGCTGGAAATGCGCAAGCGCCCCGGAGTTCAAGCTGGCTTGAATCGCCTCATGGTTGCTCGCGTCCTCCTGCAGCAGATCGCGCAGGCGGCAGCGGGCATACTCTTCGGCGAATCGCTCGCTCGGCTTATCGGTAGCCGGTTGATAAACACTCACTTCCCAGACCGATGACGATACCGATACCGGCCAGATGTTGTAGGTCAGATAATTCCCGCCCAGAAAAATCAGACAGAAATTCGGAAATATTGTGTAAAAGTCGAACCAGCCGATCATCGACGGGCTCAAGGTTCCATCGCCCGGGAAGGTGCGTGCGGCGATCGCTTCGGTCGCGGTCATTTGATGCTCGGCGTTGTTCTCGACCGAATATACGGTATGCCGATCGAAGCGCTTGAAACTCTGGATGCGGCTGAATTTCTGCTCGTTCAAGGGGCAAAAATCGGGATACGCGATGTGCAGGAAGGGCAGGTGGTAAACCTCGTTTTGGGCATCGAGGATCACCTTCCAGTTGGCCTGCTCTTCGATCCGATAGCGGCAGAGCAGGGAGTGTTGCTGGAAAGGGTAGCCACCGATCTGTTGCACTAATCCACCAAGATATTCGCGCAGGCTCTGCGCCGGCGAGGAACTCAGGTTGATAAAGATAAAACCTTCCCAGGTATCAACCGCGATGCTCCTCAGCCCCAGATTGGATTTGTCGATATCGTAAAAATTCGCCTCATCGGAAACCCATTGCAATTGACCCTGAAGATCGTAGGCCCAACTATGAAACCGGCAGACAAGGAGTTTATTGCAGGTGCCGCTGGCGCCATTGACCAGCCGGTTGCCACGATGCATACAGACGTTGTGAAACGCGCGGATCTTCCGATCTTTGCCGCGCACGATCAGCACCGAGGTATTGGCTACCGCCAAATCCCGGACGATATAGTCGCCCGGCTCCGCCAGCTCTTCCTCGCGGCCCATATTCAACCAGAGTTGGCGAAAGATACCGTCGCGCTCGCGCTCGAAAAAATCGGCTGAAGTGCAGGTTTCGGTCGATACCGGACCGGTGCCGAGGTCGGCATGATCTTTAATCCAGCGCCTATCGGCCATCACCGTTTTCATAACCGCGCTCCTGCAATCATGGTTATTTCCCGCAGGCTCAATTTAGCACAAGCCGATCCTGATCGAGTACAGTTGCGAAAAACTATGCGGAAGTTGGCGCGTAGGTGAATCAGGCACCCAAGGAGGATCTCATCGCGATGGATTTTGAATTTTCTCCGGATCACAAGCTGCTCCAGGCCTCCCTGCGCGATTTCGCGACCCGCGAGCTGGCCCCGAAATATCAGTCGCGTGATATCGACCAGGATCTCCCGCGCGAGCTGGTGCTGCAGTTGGGCGCGATGGGTTTGCTCGCGCCGATGGTCGATTCGCGCTTCGGCGGAAACGGCCTCGATTATTTGGGGTTGGGCATCGCGCATGAAGAGATCGCGCGCGCCGATTTCAACGCCGGCTATGTGATGCTGCTGTCGGCGCTGGTCGCCGCGATCATCGCGCAGCGCGGCAGCGACGAACAACGCGCGGCGATTCTGCCGTCGATCTGCCGTGGCGAGGCGATTGCGGCGCTGGCTGTAACCGAGCCCGGCGCGGGTTCCGATGCGGCTCACGTTAGGCTCGCCGCCCGCCGCGACGGCGACTGCTATGTTCTTAACGGCGAGAAGACCTCGATCTCGTTCGCCTCGTCGGCCGACGGCGCACTCGTGATGGCGCGCACGGGCGCAATGGATGACGGTGCACACGGCGTCAGCGCCTTCTATGTCGATCTTCATTCGCCCGGTGTCAGCCGTAACCGTTTCAGAGACCTCGGCTCCCGATCGGTCGGGCGCGGCCAGCTTTTTTTCGATTCGGTGCGGGTGCCGGCTGCGATGCGGATCGGCCCGGAAGGCGCGGGCTTTGCGCAGGTGATGCAGGGGTTCGATTTCAGCCGCGCGCTAATCGGCCTCATGTGTATCGGCGCGGCGCAGCAAAGCGTCGATGAAACCTGCAATTACGTTAAGGAGCGCCAGGCCTTCGGCGCGAGTCTAGCCCGTTTCGAGGGGGTTTCGTTTCCGCTGGTCGAAGCCGCGGTGCAGCTTCGCGCCGCCCGGCTGCTCTGCTACGAGGCCTTATGGCTACGCGATCGCTCCGAGCCGCACGGATGGCTGGCGGCGGGATGCAAATGGTGGGGGCCGGAACTTGCCGCCGACGTCATTCACAAATGTCTGCTGCTGCATGGTCATTTCGGCTACAGCCTCGACCTGCCGCATCAGCAGCGGCTGCGGGACGTAATCGGGTTGGAAATTGGCGACGGCACAGCGCAGGTGATGAAAATCGTGGTTGCGCGCGAACTGCTGGGCAAGGCCTCGCGCCCATACTGAGACGCCGTGCGGCGCGGGGGTCAGGTTCCCTTGCGATGGAACCTGACCCCCGGCCCCTTCCCGAAGGAGATCTTTGCGTAACTGCCTAACGGCGCAGTGGATTACCTCTCCTTGGACAAGGAGAGGTAATCAATCTTTTCAGGCAAAGTTGTTCGACTGAGCTACCAGGGTTCCTACTGGCTATTCCATTAGCCAATCGGGCCGTGCGCTATTTAAGTCCGTTGGCTACTAACTTGTTAACCTCACTCTCGACCACCGTACCCTTGAAGAAGTCGGGATTGGTCGAGGTCCAGAATTTAACCGCGTTGACGAACACGAACTCGCGCAACTCGTCCTCGCTGATTAGTTCGTGCTCGACCAGTTCGTAAACTTCCTCGGCCACCTCTGACATATCCGGCACGTCCCAATGGCCGATGTCCGATCCATACAGCGCATTCAGGCGCATATTGAGAGGTGTGCCCTGTGGCTTGAAAGCCATCGCATTCAGCGGATCGTCGCCTTCGCAGCCGAAATAGAACTGATTGACGAAGATGTCGCGAATTTCCTCGGCCGAGTGGATTCCGCTGGGCGCCCATTCGTCGATCAGGCTCCGGTCCTCGCCGATTTCCAACGATTCGATCAGCCTGCCCAGCAGGCTGTCGGCCCTGCCTTCGGTGGTGCGCCCGCCATAGCGTGCCGCCAACTCGAGGAATTTCGACTTGTCGATAAGCGCAGGATTATAGTGTTCGACTGCCGCGCCATTGCGCTTGTGCCAGTGCGAGATCATGTCGCAGAACAGATTGCGGGCCCATGGGATGCCGCCTTCGAGGAAGGCGAAGGTCAGCTTAGGAAAACGTTTAGGCACCCCGCCCAGTAATAGCGACCGGCAGATCGCCTCGGCGCTGGCGGCGAAGTTGCCCAGATGGTTATGCACGTAGTTGGTAATCGATTGGCGCGATCCCCAGCCATAACCAACCGAGTGGAAGGTCGGCGAGATCCCAAGTTCCACGCACTTCGCCCAGAATGGATCGTAGTCATGCACGCTATCGAGTCCGAAGGTGTCCAGCCAGTACGCCCAACGGCTGACGCCGGGAAATTGCTTCTCCGCGACTGGAATCGGACGGCGGACATAACTCGCCATCATGGCCGACTTCAGGCCCAGTTCCTTCACGCAGTGTTCCAGCTCCGCGATCGCTTCAGCCGGCGTATGCATCGGAATCGTGGCCGGGGTGGTGAGACGATCGCCGAATTCGCGGAACATGTCGGCGCGCATATTGTTGATCGCGCGGCAGGCGGCCCGCCGGACTTCCTCGTCCGCGACCTCAATCGCCAGAAAGGCCAAAGTGGGATAGACGACTGAGTAGTCGAGTCCCATCTCATCGAGCCGATCGTACATCAGGCCGGGCATCACCGCGGTCGCCAGATCGACGGTGTTGCGGGCCGGCAGCCCGCGCCACGTCGGACGCATCGCGCGCCGTTCGCGCCGTTCCTCCATCGAAAAGAATCGCCAGCGCGGATCCTGAAAAGTATCGTGCGAAGCGGTCATGAACCGCTTGGCCACCGATTCGCCGGCCACCGCCTTGATATAGTCGAGGATGACTGGCAGGAACTCGTATGTATGGCCGTCGGAGTCGATGATTGGATGCTTAAGGTGCGCTCTCACCTGAGCCGATTTGGACTGCTGCCGCGAAGAAATTGCTGCTGCCATAGTCGCTATGCTCCTGTCTAACGATCGGGGATGACCCCAAATGTTATTTCCAAAATCGCGCGCGCCAACGATCGACCGCCGCGTGATTGATTACCGTCTTCGGCACTTCGCCATTGAGCACCGATTGGATAGTCTCGACCGCGAGACTGAGCCCCGAGCCTTCGACCCCCTGTCCATGCCCGATGATATGCGGCGTCATGATCAACTTGCGCTGATCGACTCCGAATAGCGGATTGTCGCGTTCGATGCGCTCGCTCGCAAACACGTCGAGCGCGGCGCCGGCGATGATGCCCTGGTTGAGCGCCTGCGCGAGGTCGGCCTCGTTCACCACACCGCCGCGGGCGGTATTCACCAGCACGGCTTCTCGTTTCATCAGCTTCAATTCCCGCATCCCAATCAGGTTGCGGGTTTCTTCGGTCAGTACTACGTGGAGACTGACGGCGTCGGACTGAGCGAGCAGTTCATCGAGGCTGACCTTCTCGACCCCGAAGCCGCGCGCCGTATCCGCCTCGACGTAGGGATCGTAGCCAATCAGCCGCATCCCCCAGCTTTCCAGCCGCCGGGCGGTTTCCCGCGCGACGCGCCCGAGTCCTATCAGTCCAACCGTTCGGCCCTGCATCATCAGGCCGCGATTGGCCACTCGATACCATCCGCCGGAACGCAGTTCGTCCTCGTTGCGTTTGAGGCCCTTCATCAGCATCACAACCAAGCCGACGGTGGCTTCGGCGAGTCCGACAAAGTTTTCCGGCGCAGGACTGTTGCAGATCAGAATGCCGCGGCTGGTGGCGGCTTCGAGATCCATTTTGTCGACCCCGATTACCGCGCACACCATCACCTGGACGTTGGCGCAGCTTTCCATCACTCGCGATCCAATTTTGTCGAACGGAGCGACCAGGGCTGCGTCGGCATCGCCAATCAGGTTGATTAACTCTTCTGTAGAGGGATCCGTGCCGGTGTACCAATTGTAAGAACCGACCCTGACGTCGTAGCCAACCTTCCTGAGCGTCTCATCCGGATGGCCAACCGGCGGCTCGCGGGTGATGACCACTCGCTTGAAGTTTTTACTCATTCCCCACCTACCGAGTGAAAAGCTGCGCTGTGTACCCGGCGTGGCAACCATCCGCGCCTGTTTCGCCTATATCGCACAGGCGGCGTCCGATAGTCAAAACTGGCAAGGGGTCACGATTGGCGATCGCCCCCACGGGTGTATGCGCGATTGCTCCGAAGGCGGCCGGGCGGGCCGATGTTAGCGTTTGCTGCCGCTGCGGCGCTCGCCCGCGGCACGTGCGGTTCGCGATGATCCGCGGGAGCCTTTGCCTGGTTTCTGATCGTCCGCCTCCTCGCTCGCTGCCGGTTCGGCCTTGGCGCGCTTTTCGAGCGAGGCCTTCAGCGCCGCCATCAGATCGATCACCTGGCCGTGGCGCGGTTCGGCGGGCGCTTCGGCCACCTCCTGGCCGGTCAGTTTCTGCCGCGCGGCCTCCTGGACGCGTTCGCGATAGCTATCGTGATACTTTTCCGGCTCGAACTTTTTGACGGTAAGGTCATCAATCAGCCGTTTGGCCAGCGTCAACTCAGCCTCTTTGACGCTCTCATGCTGTCCGCGATCGATCTCAGCGCTCGAACGGACTTCGTCGGCATAGTAGACCGTGTGCAGCATCAGTCCTTTTTCATATGGCCGGATAACGATCAGGTGCTCTTTGCCCCGCATTGTGAAGCGCCCGAGCGCGACGCGCTTGCTGGCGACCATCGCTTCGGTGAGCAATCGGTAGGCCTTGGCCGCGCCGGTGTCGGATCCCAGGAAATAGCCGTTCTCAAAATAGATCGGATCGACCGCCGACAGCGGGACGAACTCAGTGATTTCGATCGTATGCTCGTTACGCGCCTCAAGGTTTTTTAATTCCTCGTCGGTGAAGACCACGTAGCGTCCTTTTTCGACCTCGTAACCGCGCTCGAGTTCGCTGCGCTCGATAATTGCATCATCCACAGGACAGTAGATCCGCTGTTGGATTCTGCTTTTGTCCTTCGCATGCAGCAGATGAAACGCGACCGATTTGGACACCGTGGCGGTGAACAGATGAACCGGAATCGAGACCAGGCCGAATGAAATATTGCCGTTGGCGATTGCGCGGGATGCCATCGAAAGCGCCTCCGAAAACTGGTTGCTTGTTAGACAGTATACTGAGAAACACACATCCAATCAGTTGTTATCCAAACCAACCTCGCATGAGCATGAGGCGAACATAAGACGAAATGCCTCTCGACACCTATCGCAGCAAACGCAATCCGGCGCGCACTCCCGAACCTTTCGGGCCGACTGAGAAAAAACCTGCCTCCGCCGATGGCTGTCATTTCATCATTCAGAAACATGCGGCCCGGCGGCTGCATTACGATTTCCGGCTCGCGATGGAAGGCGTGCTGCGTTCCTGGGCGGTGCCGAAAGGACCCGCGCTCGATCCGGCGCAGAAACATCTGGCCGTGATGGTCGAGGATCATCCGATCGACTACGGCGGGTTCGAAGGAAATATTCCGGCCGGCAACTATGGCGCGGGTGCGGTCATCGTGTGGGATCGCGGCGTCTATCGCGCTATCAGCCCGCCGGGCGAGGTCGCGAAAAGCATTCGCGACGGCAAAGTGGATATCGAGCTGCACGGATTCAAGCTGCACGGCGCATATACGCTGGTTCGTACGCGCGGGATGGCGCGAGGAAGTTCGAGCGCCAAGGAAAACTGGCTGCTGATCAAGAAACGCGACCAATGGACGAGCGGCAAGGATCTGCTGGCCGAGCAACCGCGATCGGTGCTGTCGGGACTCACGGTTGAGGAGATGGCGGCCAGCGCCGAGCTTGAACCGATGGTGATGCGCAAGGTCGAGCAACTCGATCCACCGAAGTTGACCGTGCCGCCCACGTTCAAGTCGTTCCCGCTTAACCTCGCCCGCCCTCACGAGGAGCCATTCGACAGTCCCGCCTGGCTGTTCGAGATCAAGCACGACGGCGTGCGCCTGTTGGCGATTCGCGACGGCGGCGAGCCGCGCCTGTTCGCGCGCAGCGGTTCCGAGATTACCATGCGCTATCCGGAAGTGGCCCTGGCTCTGAATCGGCTACCGTTTGATCGCTTCGTGATGGACGGCGAAATTGTGGCGCTCGACGAAAATGGGCGAGCCAGCTTTCAGATGCTGCAACGGCGCATCGGCATGACCGATCGGGCGGAAATCAACCGGCTCTCGTTCGCGATGCCGGCCAGTTGTTACATGTTCGATCTGCTCGCGTTCGGCGGCTACGACCTGCGTTCGCGTCCGCTTGAAGCACGCAAATCGATACTCGCGATGATCGTCAAAGGTCAGGGCGTGCTGCGCTATTGCGACCATGTGACGGAGCGTGGACGTCAGTTTTACGCCGCGGTGGCCAAAGCTGGAATCGAAGGAGTGGTCGCCAAGCGGCGCGAATCGAAATATGCCGGACGCCGCGATGGCGAATGGCTGAAGATCAAGTGCCCGAAGGCTGGCCGGTTCGTGATCGGCGGATGGACCGATCAGGCGCGCAGCC
Organism: Deltaproteobacteria bacterium; assembly: GCA_027317185.1. Lineage (GTDB taxonomy): Bacteria > Desulfobacterota > Binatia > Binatales > Binataceae > JAJPIG01. The sequence continues at coordinate 14,203 of DAHVFB010000002.1, read as the reverse complement.
GCACAGGATTCGGCGCGCTGCTGCTCGGGCAATATGAAGATGAGGGAAATCTGCGTTTTGTGGGACGGGCCGGCACCGGCTTCGACGGCAAGCTGATGGACGAGATCAGCCGCCGCTTGAAATCGATCGCATCGGATGAGTCGCCGTTTCGCCCGCCGCGCGCTGGTAAGTCCCGTCCGCCGCGCCGCGCGCACTTTTGCCGCCCCGAGCTGGTGTGCGAGGTACGCTTTTCAGATTGGACCGGTGACCACGTACTGCGCCATCCGAGTTTTCTGCGCCTGGTCGAGGACGCCAATCCTGCGCAAGTGCGTTTTGAGGACGAGCATGACCTTCCCGAACGCGCTACGGTCAAATCCGATACGATCGCCACAACCGGCCAGAGGTTGCCGCCCGCCAACGAAGCTGCGATCGCCGCGGGTTCGCCGTCAACGTTGCAACCGCGCGCTTTCCAAATCACGAATGCCGGCAAGATCTACTGGCCCGGCAAGGGCTACACCAAAGGCGATCTGGTCGAATATTACCTTTCGATCGCACCCTGGATGTTGCCGTATTTGAAAGATCGCCCGGTGATGCTCACGCGTTATCCTGATGGAATCGAGGGCAAAAGCTTTTATCAGAAAGACGCGCCCGCATTTGCGCCCTCGTGGATTCGCCGCGAGAAAATCTACGCGCGTGAGGCCGAGCGCTGGATTTCATATTTCATTCTGGAAAGCGCGGAGGCGATCGCCTACATGGCGAACATGGGCGTGATCCCGATTCACGTGTGGTCTTCGCGCGCGCCACAGCTGGAACATCCCAACTGGTTGCTGTTCGACATCGACAGCAAGGAAGCGACCACCGCCAAAGCGATACGCGTGGCGCATGAGGTCGCGGCGGTGTTGCGCGAGATCGGAATGCGGCCCTATCTCAAGACCTCAGGCCAAATGGGAATTCACGTGATGGTTGGGCTGCCGCCGAAGTACACCTATGAGCAGGCACGCGCCTTTTCAGAACTGGTGGCGACCATGGTGGTGCGGCGCGCGCCCAAAGATGCGACCCTGGCGCGGCCGGGCGCGCGTAAAGGACGAGCCTATATCGATTACCTGCAACTCGGGCAGGGCAAGACGATCGCGGCGCCGTTCGCGGTCCGGCCATGGCCCGGCGCGCCGGTCTCGATGCCGCTGCAATGGGATGAATTGAAGCCGAGGCTGAATCCGGCAGCGTTCAATCTCAAAACGGCTGCGGATCGGATGAAGCGGCTGGGCCACGATCCATTCCTGGGCACGCTAGACGATCCTCAGTCGATCGAACTATCGTTGCCGAAACTGGAGCAGATGCTGGCGCAACGGCAACCCTGACCGCTGTTGCCCTGGCGCTTGAGACGGATGGTCCAGCGGCCGCGCCGACTCGCGGCGCGGCCCGAACCCATTGATTTTCGGAATTGCTACGCGCGGCCTAGGCCTCCGCGCGGCTCACATTCGAGGCCTGCAGCCCCTTGGGGCCTTGAGCGACTTCGAATGAGACCCTGTCACCCTGCTCAAGCGAGCGGAAGCCGTCGCCGCCGATCGCGGAGTAGTGGACGAATACCTCTTGTCCATCCTCCATGGTGATGAAGCCGTACCCCTTTTTGGGACTGAACCACTTAACCGTTCCGTTAGCCATGTCTCCCCCGAACCTCCTAAACTAAATAGGCGGGCCGCCTCGCGGCACCGCCCAACTGCACACACAGTGCCGCGCATATACCATATGGCTGATCATGTGCCAAGTAGACATTGAAGGAATGATTTCAGGCCATGATGCAACGGGTTATACGATACCGATCATCGATCGCCCAAGATATCGGGTTTTGTACCAAAGATGCGGCTTCAGACTCGTGCTCTGGGTGACGACGAATCTAAAAAATGCAAGAAAGCCCAAAAGAGATTGAAACAGCTAGCGCGCCCAGTCCGCCAAGGGGCGGGCGTGGAGATGACAATGGTCAGGAATCTGCCGCATGATGCCATCGATGACGAAGCGGCCTTCGCCATAGCGAAAGCGCGCCACCATGCTTAAGGCCTCGACCATGAACTGCCGTTCGAAGTCAGTCGGGGCCGCGCGATGCTCGCCCAGCACTGCCATCGGGGTGTCGCACGAATCGCAATCCAAAATCGAAAATCTGAACGGATGGATATAGCGGCAGTAATGCTGCGTATATTCGCTAAGTTCGCAAAGTTCGCACGGTTTCACGGCCCCGATCTGACCGCGATCGGATACAAATGGCAAGCGCCCGCGAGCCTAAAAAAGGCCGCGGGCGCTCGGGTGCTTTTGGCAACTGACGGCGGTATGCAGACGGCTTAGTGATTCATCGTGGCTGCCGGAGAAGCGCTGGCCTTTGGATGGGCGGTCTTGCCGTGGGCGGCGCTGGCGACCGTCGTCCCACGCGCACGGCGCCGGCATTTGTACACGCTGGAGGTCGAGATTTTCATTTCCGTCGCGATCGCGCGTGGCTTTTTGCCGGCGTTCAGATCCTGCATCACCTGGGCGCAATCCACCTTGACCCCGCGCGCCGCATGGGCATTAGGAATCGCGATTCCTAAGCTCATCACCGAACCGAGCGCCAGGCATGCAATAGTTGTGATCGTTTTTTTCATTTTCGAAAGCTCCGCGTAATTCCAGCAATCTTGGATTGCGGGAGTATGCCAAAAAATACCCGCAGCGAAAAGCGATTATTTTAAATTCTAATCGAATGCCATAGACATCGTCGACGGTTAACCGCTAAGGCACGTATTAGTGAAGGCTCAGGCTTTGCGCGCGCTTGGGAACGACGGCTGCCGTTTGTTCCTGACCGCCTCGATTCCTTCGGTTACATCCGAACTGAAAAATCCCAGCATTTCGAGCGCCAGCGAGGCGTCGAACGACGGCCCCGCCGTTCGCAGCCAGTTGTTCAGACTGCGCTTGGTCCATCGCAGCGCATGCTGCGGACCGCTCGCGAGCTTGCGCGCCACCTCGAAGGCGCGGTCCATCAATTCGGCGGCCGGCACGCACATCGAGACCAGGCCAATCCGTTCCGCCTCTTTACCGTCGATAAAATCCGCCGTGAGCAGGTAATATTTGGCCTTGGCCATGCCGCACAACAGCGGCCAGATGATCACCGAATGGTCGCCCGCGGCGACGCCGATGCGAGTATGGCCGTCGCTGATGCGCATGGTATCGGCCGCGATACTGATGTCGGCCAGCAGCGCGACCGCGAGGCCCGCGCCCACCGCGACGCCATTGATCGCCGAAATTATCGGCTTGTCGAGATTGATCATGTTGTAAACGATATCGCCCGCCTCGCGCCATGCGCGCGCGATATTCGCCGGGTTGCCCATCATCGAATCGATCATTTCGAAATCGCCGCCGGCCGAGAATGCCTTACCGGCCCCGGTAATCAGCGCCAGATTGGTTTCATCGTCCTCGCCGATATCTTTCCAGACCTGGCTCAATTCCCAGTGCAGCCGCGTATTGGTGGCGTTGAAGGCTTCGGGACGGTTGATCGTGATCAGCATGATCCCGGGATCGCGCCGCTCGAATTTTAGGAATTGATAGTCGCTGTAGTTCACCGTTTACTCCTGCCGGTCAGGATGCCGCCGGGCGGCGCGCGAGCTATTTCGAGTAAATATCGATTATCTGGCCGAGCAATGCCACCGCGGCATCATGCGGACGCTGGAACGAGTTGCGCCCGATGATCGAGCCGAAGCCGCCGCCGTCGTGAATCGCGCGCACCTGTTCGAGCAGCGATTTGTCGTCCGAGCGTGCGCCGCCCGAGAAGATAACGATCCGGCGGCCGTCGAACGCGCTCTGCACCACGTGCCGGACGCGAGCCGAGAGCGGTTCCAGCGGTACCTTGGTTTCCTCGTATACTTTTTTGGCCGCGGGCTGTTCGAGATGGCTGGTAGGCAACTTCACCTTGATGATATGCGCCCCCATCTGCGCCGCGATCTGTGCGGCATAGGCGGCCACGTCGAGCGCGGTCTCGCCTTCCTTGCTGATTCCGGAACCGCGCGGGTAGGACCATACCACCACCGCCAGGCCATTGGCCTGCGCCTCCTGCGCCATCTCGCGCAACTCGGCATACATCTGCCCGGATTTGAGCGAACCGGGGTAGATGGTGAAGCCGGCCGCCGCGCATCCCAGCCGCAGGGCGTCCTTTACGCTGGCGGTGACGGCCGGGGCCGGATCGCTTTCGTCCGACAGCAGATCGTGATTGTTGAGCTTCAGAATAGTTGGAATTTCACCGGCGAAAGCGGCCGCGCCGGCTTCAATAAAGCCGAGCGGCGCGGCGTATGCATTGAGGCCCGCATCGATCGCGAGCTGATAATGATACAGCGGATTGTAAGCTGGCGGATTAGCCGCGAAGCTGCGCGCGGGACCGTGCTCGAAACCCTGATCGACCGGCAGGATTACCATCCTCCCGGTGCCGGCCAGCCGTCCGTGATTCAACATGCGGGCCAGATTGGCGCGCACGCCGGGGTTGGCGGACTCGTACCAGCTAAGAATTTCTCGTACTCGCTTGGTCATAATTTCCTCAGTTTGGTTTTTCCAGGGCGGCTTACTCGCCGAGCATCGCCAGCGCCGAGTAAGCCGCCCCGATCAGTCCCGCATCCTGATTCAGGACGACACGAATCGGAATCGTGCGCAACATCCCGCCCAGTCTGCCTTTATCGTTAAAAGCGCTGACAAAGCCACCGCGCTGAAGCATCGGCAGAATCTTCGGCGCGATTCCGCCGCCCAGGTATACACCGCCCAGCGCCAGCACCTTGAGCGCGAGGTTAGCAGCCTCCGCACCGTAGATTGCAACCATCATTTCCAACGCCTGCACACAGCGCGCATCGCGATTCGCCAAAGCCGCCTGGCTGATAACCGCTGCCGGATCGTGCGCGGAGTTCAGTTCATCGCTCAGCCACGAAGGTTCCGATACAGGAGTGCTGGCTTTAAGAAACTGGTAGATATTCGTCAGGCCCGGCCCCGACAACGCACGTTCATAGCTCGCATGCCCGAATTCCGCGGCCAGGAACTTCATCAGATTAATCTGATCGACGCCGCGCGGTGCGAAATCCGCATGGCCGCCTTCGGAAGCCAATGCACGGTAACGACCGTCTTGCGCGATCAGCGCCGCTTCGCCCAGTCCGGTGCCGGCGGCGATCACCGCGCAATTGGCATCCGGATGATGTTCTCCCGCCTGCAGCACGATCGTCTCGTTCTCAGCGAGGTGTAGCACGCCATAGGCGGTCGCTTCGAGATCGTTCATCAAGCACACCGGTCTGCCCGCGAACGCCGCGCTCAGCGCCGGCTGCTCCATGGCCCACGCGACATTGGTCGCATGGCTGCGCCCACCGATCACCGGGCCGGGCACACCGAAGCACAGCGCATCGGGGGACTTCGCGCCTTTGAGAAACTCAGTACATACCGTGACCAGGCTGGGATAATCTCTGGTGCGATAAATTTTATCGGCGAATCGATCAAGTCCGGAGTCGGACCTGCGGCATAGCGCGAGATGCGTTTTGGTGCCGCCGATATCGCCGGCCAGAATCACTCGATCGGACATCGAACGATCCCCTGGTTCACGGCGTGCGCCATGCACGTCCATCGGTCGCAATCATCAGCGCCGATTCTACCGGTCCCCACGAGCCGGCCGAATAGATCTTGGGCTCACTGGGCGCGGCGGCCCATACGTCAAGAATATTTTGTATGAACTGCCAGGCGGCCTCGACCGTATCCCGGCGCATGAACAGCGTCTGATCGCCGATCATCACGTCGCGCAGCAGGGTTTCGTAAGCTTCGGGTGAGGCGGTCGTATAATGGAAATCCACCTTGACCGGCGCCAGCCTGAGCTCCGCGCCCGGCAGCTTGGAAATGATGTTCAGCGCCAGACCTTCATCGGGTTGTATCCGGACCACCAGGATATTGGGTTCGAGCGGAGGCCGCGGACGCGAATTGAACAGGATGCGCGGCACCGATTTGAAAAAGATCGCGATTTCGCTGGCCCGCTTCGGCAGCCGCTTCCCGGTGCGTAGATAAAACGGCACGCCCGCCCATCGCCAGTTCTCGACGAAGCAGCGCATCGCCACAAACGTCTCGGTCATCGAATCGGGCGCGATATGTTCCTCCTCGCGATAGGCCTTGGCCTTTTCGCCCGCCACCAGACCCTCGCCGTACTGGCCACGCACCACGAAACGGCCTACTTCATCGGCGTCAAACGGTTTCAGCGATCGCAACACGTCGAGCTTGGCATCGCGCACGGCATCGGCGCCGGTGGTGCGCGGCGCCTCCATCGCAATCATGCACAGCACCTGCAGCAGATGGCTTTGCACCATGTCGCGCAAAGCTCCGGCATGATCATAGTAATCGGCGCGCGTGCCGACACCCTCCTGTTCGGCGACCGTGATCTGGACGTGATCGATAAAGCGCGACGACCATAGCGGCTCGAACATCGAGTTCGCAAAGCGCAGTACCAGCAGATTCTCGACCGTCTCCTTGCCCAGGTAATGGTCAATTCTAAAAATCTGGCTTTCATCGAAGTAGCGCGCCAAACGCTCATCGATCTCGCGGGCGCTGGCGAGATCGTGACCGACCGGTTTTTCAACCACCACGCGGGTGAAAACCGTGGCGTCGGTCGCCGGCCTGATCATTCCGGCGCTGTGCAATCCGCTTGAACAAGGATCGATAAACGCGGGGGGAACGGCGAAATAGAAGACCCGATTGCCCTGCGTGCCGGCCTCCTTGTCGATCGCTTCCAGCCGATCGCGCAGCGCTTTGTAGTTGGATTGATCGGTGAAGTTTCCGCGCACGAAATGCAGCAGCGGAGCAAATTTTTTCCAGTGATCCTCGTCGAGCGGACGCCGCGAAAATTGTTCGATTCCGCTACGCGCAAACTTGCGATATGCATCGTCGGTCAGGTCCTCCATCGAAAACCCGACAATCGCCGAATGCGCGGGCAACTCACCATCGAGCGAAAGATTATAGAGCGCCGGCAGGAGCTTGCGATGGCTTAAATCGCCCGCTCCGCCGAAAATCACAAGAATGCCCGGCGGCGTATGCTGCCGTCCGCGTAGCAGGTCGACTTCAGTGGTATCGCGTGCGCTGTCCGCCATCGTTTATGCCTTTTGAGGTTGAGGGCCAAAGCCGGTTGATTGGAAGCTGGCGGAGCTGCCGCCGCTCGCACCTGAGTCAAAGCCTAGCCGATCCCGGGATTTGTGACACGCCGAAAATTGACATCGACGGCAGGCCGCCTAACTCCAGTTGACCGGCGCGACGCAATCTTCACTGGTGCGACTGCATTCGATCTTCGTTAACCAGTGAAAACAGTGCGGTACGATTGAAGATACCCGCCACCGCGCGGGTCAATGCGACCGACAAGACTTCGCTCGGCTGGTCGTAGATAGCAGTTTCGTCCTCGGGGTCGATCGTGTTGCTGTCGATCGGCGGATCGTAGTAGTCGGCCGCGCTCATGCCCTGCCAGAACGGCACGCTGAATGGCGGCTTGAAGACGGTCACCTCGATTGCGAACTGCGCCGAGTTAAACCATGCGGGTCCGCTTTGGCCGCCCGGTCCTGGACGTCTACTCACCCAGCATCGCACGATCCGGCTCTGTAAAACGTAGTCCGCGCCCACCACCTGGCCTGGAACATAGAGCGAACCGGGCGTCACGGTGGCGATCAGACCCGCCTCGCGCGCAGATTGCGCAATCCCGTCCTGAACCAGACCACCGATCGGCGCCGCATAAAGTTCCTGCACCGGCTGATTGGTCATGTCGTCGACCGCGCCAACCGCGACATTGCCCTGGTATGGTAGCGCGGTAAGTCCGGGTGCGAGCACCGGCTGATGCGCATCGACCGGCATCAGGACCAGAATCCGGCGTTTGGCGTAGCTGTTCTGGTAGCCTTTGACCTGGTACGGGTAATACTGAAGGGTTTGAACTATCGGATCGGCCGGGGCTCCCACCTGACGAGTCGCGGTGGCGCAACCGGCAACCCAGAATGAGGCAGCGGCGAAAGCTGTAACAATTCGCAATCCCCGCCCGTTGATGGACACCGCAACCTCCTGGCCTGTCTCCTAACCTGCGGAAGCCTGCGCCCGGTCGCGAAACAAAAACAGCGTCCCCCCGATCTCAACCCGATCGCCACTCTTCAGAACGTGGCGTCCCGCCAGTGGCTGCCGATTAATCAGCACCTGGCCGCCGCCCGCCGGACTGATCACGAAGGTACGCCCGTCGCGGCGAATGATCGCATGCTGCGGCTTAACCGCCCCATCGCCGAACAGGCCGACGTCGCTTTCCTCGGCGCGACCGATGGTCATCACCGGCTTGGCCAATGGATATTCGCGGCCTTCACGCGCGTTGCGGCTCTGGCTGCGCACCACCATCAGCCAGCCGCGCTTGAGCAGCTCGCCGACCAGTCCGATAAAGAAGCCGATCAACATGCCGAGTACGATAATCGCAATTGCACGGCCGAACGCCTGCGGAAAAATGCCGGTGAGAAGTTGATAGGTAAGACCGCCGAGCGCGCCGCCGATAACCCCGCCGATTGCGCCGTTGCGCCGCCGTGCGTTCGAGCGTGTAGCCCAGCCTGCGCCCAGGCCAACAATCAGGCCCAGCAGCGTCCATCCGATCATGCGACCGGCCAGTCCACCAAAAAGATCGAACGCGTATTCACCCAACACCAGTCCGGCGGCACCACCGATAATCCCAAAGATTGCGCCGCTGCTGGCGCCCCGTACCGCCTGACGCCATTGGTCAACGCTCAGGGCTTCGATCGAGGCCAGAAACAAGGTGATGAACAATCCGATCAGCGCTCCCAGCAGGAGGTCGCGGCCATAGACGCTGCGGATACCCAGAAACGGCTCGGCGGCGCCCCATGCGCCGAATCCGCCCAGTCCGCCAGCGACGGCATAAAACATTAATTTCTCGCGGGACACGCTTAATGCCATAGGTACTCACAAGATGGCAGCTAGTGGCGGCTTCATTCAAGCCGCCGGGCGTGGCGTCTAATCACACATGGCGCGAGATTTTCATCTGACCGCGATTTGTTGAACCGATTTTTGAGGTTTGGAACGGCCGCCGGACGGCTTCGGTTCAATAGAGCCGGCGCGGCCACGGCGCCGGCCATTTCTCGCGGCGGTTGCCTGGGCGACCGCGTGGCCGAAGATGCGATCGTGAACGGTGCTGACATTCTGGAGGAAGTTGAAGCCCTCGCGCGCTTCGATAGCGCTGAATTGCGCCACGATCGGCCGCATAAAGGCTCGCCCTTGTTCCACCATTTTGATCAGAAAGCGCTCGCCTTTGGGGGTTAGCACGACCTGTTTTTCGCGGCCCGAACGCGGGTCATCGAGGACCTTGATCAAGCTTAACGGGGCACGCGACATCGAATACAGCACCTTGGTGATGGTCGGATTGCTGATCTCGAACCAGGTGCCGAGCAGCCGCTGGATATCTTTGCGGCGCATCGAACGCCCGGTTCCACTTTCGCTGCGGATAAGCCACAAAATCGAGACCTGTTTGCGCGTGAGTTCGCCCGCCTGCAGCGCTGCCTCAAGCGCCATGCCGATTTTGTAGTGAATCGGGTAAAAGAGCTCGAGGAAATCGGCCTCGCCGATTTTACGTTCCATAGCCACGACCTGTTCCGGATGATTGGTTTCCAAAGTAAATCATTTTAGTTGACAATAACCTGCGAAGAGTGGTAACGAATTGTTGCCTGAGGCAACAATTTTGTCAGGAGCGCGGGGAATCCCAGCCAGCAAAGCCGCTCCATGGTTTGACGCCATCGATCTGCGGAACGACTGGCCCTTCACACATCGCGGTCGACGCGCCGCCCGAATGGAACTGAGCGATTCGAGGTTATAGACACGATGCAAAACTTAATCGAAGCGCACAACCGGGTAAAGGATTTTGATTGGGAGCCCTCGTATGCGTCCAAGCCCGACTGGTACCCGACCAAGTACAAAATCCCCGCGAAGACCAAAGATCCTTTTCGTCACCTGATCCGCGATTACCTTTCGATGGAAGAGGAAAAGGACAATCGCCAGTACGGATCGATGGAAGACGCGCTAGCCCGCGGTCAGGTCTCGGCCAAAGCCGAGCCGCGCTGGATGGAAGCGATGAAGGCGGCGCTGCCGATCCTGAACTTCGGTGAATATGCGGCCATGAAGAACATGGGCCAGCTAATCGAGACCATCAATAATGCAGAACTCCGCCAGGGCTATCTGGCGCAGATGCTCGACGAAGTGCGGCACACAAATCAGGAGGCCTACCTGAGCCGCTATTTCGCCCGGCATGCCGCCGATCCGGAGGGCTTCACGCAAGGATTCAAGCTTCGCGGCACCAATATTTTCAATCGCGCGGCACGGGCGGCGTTCGAGGCTTTTTTCGTCGGCGATCCGATCGAAGGCGCGCTCAATCTTCAGGTGGTGGCGGAGACCGCCTATACCAATTCGATCTTCGTCGCGCTGACGGAAATTGCTGCCGCCAATGGCGACCAGGTGACACCGTCGGTTTTTCTCAGTATCCAATCCGACGAATCGCGCCATATGGCGAATGGCTACTCGACCCTCGCGGCGGTGGTCTCCAATCCCGATAACCTGCCGGCGCTGCAGATCGATTTCGATCGCGCCTTCTGGCGTCAGCACGCCTTCATCGATTCATTTCTGAGCGTGGTGTGGGATTATTTCCAGACCAACCGCAGTTTCTCCTACCTCGATAAATGGCGTGAATGGATCGATAACGATTGGGTCGGATCGTATATCGAACGGCTGGCGCCATTCGGCCTCAAGGTGCCAAGCACTTTTGCGGCCGCGCGCGATCGGGTGCCATGGATGGGGCATTCGGCCGCGATGGTTGGCTTCGCGGCGTGGCCGCTTCAGTACTGGCGTTTCGATCCACTCACGAATCGGGACATGGATTGGTTCGAGCTGAAGTATCCCGGCTGGCACGGCCAATATGGGAAATTCTGGGATGAATATCGCCGGCGTTGCGATCCGCGCAACGGGGAGTTGGCGCTGTCGATGTTTCCCAGCCTGCCGCCGCTATGCCGGGTATGCCAGATGCCGTGCGTGTTTCCCCGCCCCGACATTTCGACCTGCCGGATCAAGGAATTCGCCGGAAAACGACATGCGTTTTGCACGCCCGAGTGCGAGTTGATCTTCGATCAGGAGCCGCATCGGTATCTTGCTTACGACACCTTTTACGAACTGTTCGACGGTTACGACCTGGCCGACTTTATCGTCGAGAATGGCTTGCTGCGCGCCGATGGCAAGACGCTGATCGCGCAGCCCTGGCTCAATCAGGAACAGATGTGGACGATCGACCACATCCGGGCGGCGCGCTACGAGATTCGCGATCCATTGAGGCAGCAATGATGAACACCGCCGTGCAGTCTCCCCGCGATTTTACCTATATCAAACCGCGCAAGCGCCGCCTGTCCGAATACGAGGCGGTCACCTGCTATACGCAGCCCGACCCCGCGGTCTTCGACCGTCAGGGTTGGTACCTGCTGACGCCCGAGGGCCGCGCCGCCTGGCGTCCGGAATCGACCCGTTTGCAACACCCGCATTGGTTTGATTTCCGCGATCCTTCAAGCATGTGGCAACGCAATTACGTCAAGTTGCAGGCGGAGCAGGAGCGCGCGATCGAGCGCTGCGTCGAAGACGCCGCCAGCGCCGGAGCGTTCAGCGAATTCGATCCGGACTGGCTTACCGAAATCATCGCCGGCCATTACCGGGTGTGGTCGTTCTTCGAGTACGGGCTTTTCCGCGCATTTTCGCGCGCACAACGGGAAGCGCTTTCCGACACGCTCGGCAACGTGCTCTGTTTTGAAGCGGTCGATCGCATCAGGCATGCGCAATCAACCGTGCTTTATCTGATGGCGCTCGAAGCCAATATCGAAGGCTTCAAAGACCAGGGCGCCAAGCAGCGCTGGCTCAGCGAACCGCGATATCAGCCGTTGCGGGCGATAGTGGAATCGCTGATGGCGACCGAGGACTGGGCCGAATTGGCGTTCGCGGTAAATCTGATCATCGATCCAATCACCACCGAGATTGGAGTCAGCCGCCTGGTACGTCGCCAGGCGCCGCGCCATGGCGATCCGATCACGCCGATGATCATCATGACCACCGAGCGCGACCGGCGGCGCAATCAGGCTTGGACCGAAGAGTTGGTGCGGATGACCACCGCGGCCGGCTTGCTCAACGCCGACGACAACCGCATCGTGATGCGGGCGTGGTGCGATCGTTGGATGTCATTGGCGATCGCAGCGGCCAGAGCTTTGGCTCCGGTCTACGATCGCCTGGGCCCGCATGCGGGCCTGTTCGAGGAAGAACTAGCCGCCGCCTGCGCCCGGCAGGCCACGATGATGGCCGAACTCGGCCTCGGCGCAAAGGGTGGGTGAGTTTGATGGGGCCGGAAAAGACCAGCACTAGGTCGGGGGCGGTATTCGTGGTGCTCATGAAAAGTGACGAAGCGGATGCTACCATCAGCGCGCTTGAAAGCTATCAGCCCGATGCCATCATCGAAGACCATGGCACCTTCTGGCAAATCAAGGCGCAGGATGAGCTGGTGATCGATCTGAAGCGCGTCGGCGAAGAACTGGGGCGGGAGATCGAGCTCGGTCAATGGCTAACGATAATGACCACTTTTGTCGGCCGCGTTTCGGTTGAAGAGGGCGCGTTCCGAATCACCTCTGAGATGCTGGAGTTTGCCCCTCCCTCTGCATGATTGGATTCAAGTGGCCGGCGAAACCTTCAAGGCCAGGCTCGAGCCGGGCGGCCGGGAATTTATCCTTCATCCCGGCGAGTCGGTGCTCAATTGCGCCCTGCGCCAACGAATTCTGCTGCAATACGGTTGCCGCAACGGACGCTGCTCAAGCTGCAAATATCTTTTGATCGACGGTGAAGTCGATCTCGGAAACATATCCTCGTACAGCCTGACAGAAAGTGAGCGCGAGGAGGGTTGGGCGCTGCTATGCCAGGCGCGGGCGCTATCAGATCTGGTGATCCGCGAGCAGCCCGTTGCGGATCGGGACGATGCGCCGGTCATCACGCCGGACGATCGCCGCGCTGAGGTCGTCGCGGCCCGGCCATTGAGCGAGTCGTTGTGGGGGCTGCAACTGATGCTCGAAAGTCGGCTTTCGTTTTATCCCGGCCAATTTATCGAGGTTGAAATACCGGGCCGTCCGGGAAGCTGGCGATGCTATTCGATAGCCAGTTCGCCGGCCACACCTGATCGCATCGAGCTAATCGTCAAACGGATAGCCGGTGGCGAATTCTCGGGCCGCGACGAACACTTCACCGCCGGTTTCAAACTCGCGATCCGTGGACCCTACGGCATGAGTTATCTGCGAAAAAGTGATCGTCCGGTCCTTCTGGTGGCGACCGGTTCCGGCCTAGGTCCGATGCTTTCGATAATCCGCTCGGCCGCCGAGCGGCAGGATCCGCGCAGTTATTGGCTTTACTACGGGGCGCGGACTGAAAGCGATCTGATCTTGCGGGATGAACTCCGCCTGCTTGAGCAGCGGATGGCGCACTTCTCGTTCAGGTCGGCTTTATCCGCGCCTGCCGCCGGCGATGGATGGCGCGGCGCGGTCGGCCGCGTCACACAGGTCCTGCAGCGTGAGATTGCCGACGCCAGTCCCTACGATGCGTATATCTGCGGTCAGCCTGAAATGTGCGAAGCGGTAGCAACTTTGCTGCTGGCGAAGGGAATTTCAGAGGATCGTATCTTCCGCGACGACTTTTTCGCCGCCAGTGACTGAAGCTCGCGCGGGCGGGTAGCGTTTAATTCGCGACTGTGGTCCAGGTGCCGCGTGCGCCGGAAGGAGTCGCCTCGAAAGTGCCGCCCAGATGGTTAACGCCGCGGGTGCCCTCGAAATAAAAGGTTTCGGTGCCATAGGGCACCTGGAATTGCAGCCGGTTGCCGCGCACGAAACCCTCGATCGAGTTCTCGCCATAACCCGGCTCGTTGACCACCAGCTCGCCATGCAGAAACCCATTGGGCTGCGGGCGCAAGCGCAGTTCCATCGGCACGTTGGATCGTCCGCCGATTCCACTGATCGCGCCCCGCGCCAGCACCGGCGAATCCAGCGGCGGAAAGGCCGACGATGCCATCGGCGGGTAACCCCCGCCCATGCTGCCGCCGCTCATGCCCGGGCCGGGGTTCGATGCATAAGAGGTTGGTGGCGGCCCATCCTGGACTACTCTGAATTTCTTCTGGGCAAAA
>DAHVFB010000029.1 GCA_027317185.1 Deltaproteobacteria bacterium | reverse complement strand
CCTGTATTCCTTCGATTCCAATCCAAACAAACGATTGGTGAAGGTGACCCGCCATCCCACAAACAACACTTTGGAGACTTTGAAACTGCCGGACGAGCTTGAAAGCACCGTTCCGCTCTTGGTGCTGTTGACGAATGAAATGCCGACCAGATTCAGGGGCCGCCGCTCGCGATCGGCTCGATCGGCGAGCGCGCGGGCGTCAGCCAGGCGCTTGGCCTCGTCGGCTCCCGTCGAGGATGCGGGTGGCGTGCTGATCGCGGGCGCTGTCGTCCTTGCCGCCAGGTCGCGGGTAACCGTGAAGCGCTGCTCGGTCAGGATCTCGTCATTGGAATAGAGCGCCACCTTGTAATTGCCGGGCGGCCGATTGCTCAAATCCGGCATCAGCGCCACCCCGCTGAAGTCAGCCGTGCTGTCGGATGGCCCGATAAATCGGCTGACCGAGCTGCTCGCGATCTTGGTTCCCGCCGGATCGTAAAATCGAGCATCGACCTTGTCGTTAATTCCCTCCAGTCCCGCCATGCCATTTTTAAACGTCGCGTTCCACTGCAGGTAATGGGTATTGTCGAGTTCGGTATCGGTGAAGCTTGCCTGCGGTTTGGAGAGCGGGGTGCCTTCACGAGTCGACAGCGCCAGCGTCATCCGTTCCAATGCCAAAGGATGCCGGCGCGCCTGAGCCAGCAGTTCATCGTGCTTCCAGGGCAGATTGTCGACGTACTGTTTGATGCCGAGTTCCTGCTGGAGCGCGGGTTTTCGATAAATATAAGTGGCGGCAAAGGCGCCGCCGCCGAGCAGGACAATCAACCCCACGACGCCCATGGCACGTCTGACGCGGCTGCGCCGAGAGCGAATTTTGCCGGTGTAATGAGGCTGCGCGGGGGTGAGATCGGCAGTGCCGCCGCGGCTGGTGACCGCCGGCCCGGTAACCCCGAGCCCGCGCCCATAGAGCAGCATGTCGCGGAATTCCTGAATCGATTGCGGCCGCCCATCTACTTCGTAGGCCAGCGCGCGATCGAGTGCGCCGGCCAGATTGCTGGAAACGTCCGGGCGCAGATCGCGCACCGGCGGGAAACTGAACGGGGGAAATTTTTCCGGATCGCGGCCGGTCAGGATGTAATGCAGCGTCGCGCCCAGCGAATAGATGTCGCTGCGCGGATCGACCGCGCCCTGGTATTGTTCGGGCGGCGCGAAACCGAGGGTGCCGATCATCGTGCCCTTGCGGGCGGCGCGAAACAGGCGGGCGATACCAAAATCGACCAGCACCACGCGGCCGCGCGCGTTCAGCATCACATTGGACGGCTTCATGTCGCGATAAATGATCGGCGGGGTGAGGCCGTGCAGATAAGCCAGCACATCGCAAAGCTGGCGGCCGACATCGATTACCGTCCCTTCGGAAAACGGACCGCCGGTGGCCGCGATTTCTTCTTCAAGATTGCGGCCCTCGACATACTCCATCACCAGATAATGGCGGTTACGATGGTCGAATCGATCGGTAATCGCGGGGATCGCGACGTGCTTGAGTTGCGCCAGGGTGTCGGCTTCGCGCGCGAAGTATTCGTTGGCCTCGATCCGCTGCTGGGGGTCGATAAAATGATCGACCATCTCCTTGATCGCGCAGGGCCGGTTCGCCAACCGCTGATCGCGGGCCAGATAGACCATGCCCATCCCGCCGCCGCCGAGCAGGCGCTCGACCAGATAGCGATTCTGCAGGACCGTTCCCGCTTCGAGCGGTCCCGTCGGCGCGTCTGATGTGGGCAGGTTAGCCATCAATCGGCAAATACAACAATGACCGAGACGTTATCGGTTCCGCCGCCGGCGTTGGCCGCCACCACCAACTCGCGCGTGGCCGCGAGCGGGTCGCTATGGCGCCGCATCACCTCCGCGATAGCCGGATCGTCGACATGCGCGATCAGACCGTCGCTGCACAGCATCAGCCGATCGCCACGCTTCAGGCGAAGGTTTACCGCTTCGGCTCCCGCCGGTCCGCTCGCCCGCGCTCCGAGCGATCGGGTAATCACGTTCTTATGTTCGTGATGGCGCGCCTCTTCGAGTGTAATCTGACCGATTTCCACCAGGCGCTGGACCAGCGAATGATCCTTGGTTAGCTGGCGCAAGGCGCCGTTCTCGAGCAGGTACGCGCGGCTATCTCCAACCCATGCCACTGCGGCCAGGGGCGGAGTCACGATTAAAGCCACGGCGGTCGAGCCCATCCCACGCGCTTCAGGATGCGCCGCTACATATTCGAGTATTTTCGAATTTGCGTCCTCCAGCGCCGAGCGAAGCGCTTGCGCCAAGTCGGTATTCTCCGCGCGGCTGCCCTGATTCTGAATGTAATCACGGATTGTACTCACGGCAATTGAGGCGGCAATTTCGCCCGCTTCGGCGCCGCCCATGCCGTCGCATACCACGTACAGGTAGCTTTCGGCCGGCTCGACCTGCGAGTCGCGATAGTACTGCTGCGCCATCACGATGTCTTCGTTCAGCTCGCGCACCATCCCCACGTCGGTCATTACGCCGGCGCGAATTCTGATGGTCGAACCGAGCTTGACCAATTCCGCTTTCATCGCATCGACGTTTGGCCATCTCCCGTCTGGATTAAAAACCAGGGCGCGGCGGACAACCTGTTCAAGCGCGGGGCTAACCACGTGCGGCGGGTAAAAATCGATAGCGCCAGCCTCCTCGCGCCAGCTCTCCGATTCCAGGCGGTCACCGGTCAGACAGGTATAAAGCAGGGCGCCGATCGAGAAAATGTCCGCACGCTTATCGGCTTTTTTCCCGCGATAGATTTCGGGAGCGGTAAAGCCGTCGTTGAAAATCGGATCGGATTGAAGTTCGTTGTCGTTGCTGACGCTTTCGAGGCCGGTCACCCTGACGCGGCCATCGGCGCCGTAGCCAACCGACTCGGGACAAATATCGTTGAGGCGCAGTCCCCGTCGATGGAGGTAGCCGACGGCCTGGCATAACTGGATCGCGACGTTAAGCGCCTCCGACTCGGGCATCCTGAGCCCGCCGGGGCGAGCCGCCAGCGGGGTGAACGGTTCGTCGGGGTAGGCCAGATAAACGCGCCCACCGTCGGCAAATCCCTCCAGCGCGCGCTGGAATGCCGCATGTTTAAGGGTTTGCGACAGGGCCAGGACGCGTCCAAAAACCTCGCCAAGATCTTCGGCTTCGGCCGGATCTTCAGCAGGCACCGCCTGCTCGTCGGCTTGCGATGCGGCGGCGGTGACGGCAGGGGTGTCCTGCTCATTGGACTCCGACTCCGGCGCGACAATTTGCGGCGTCCCGTCGGCGGTGGAGATCGGCGATTCGGCGGGCGTAGTTTCAACTTCATCAACAGCGGTAGCGGAAGCGGAGGTTTCGACTGCCTCTGCCGGCTGAGCTTTGGCATCGATAATTATCGGCTTGAGCTCGGCAGTTTTGGCGCGCGGGTCAACGCAGTTTTCGGTCTCAACAATTTCAGATCGCGAACCGCCGGCGGCCTCCGCGACATCGTCGATCGCGGGGTCAGTAATCTCGGCGGACGACGCATCCGAATCGTGCGAAGAAGCGGGCCCGGTCCTTTCGCGGATCTGAAAACTGGCTCGCGCACTATCGAGCTTGCGCACGACACGGTACCGGTTCTCAATCGAACTTTGAGTTAAAAGTTCGACGATCTCGAATCCATGCTTGAGCGCGGTCCCGGGCGCGATCGCATCGAGCACCGGTGAGGCGGCCTCCGAGGATGGAGCAATCAGACCCTGGCCGCATCGATCGCAGAACCGGGTGCCCTCGGGAGCCGTCTGACCACATTGCGGGCACGTAAGCATATTTAATCAGCGCTCCCTGAATTGAAGCCGAGCTTCGCCGAGCACGACCTCGTCACAATCTTTAAGCTTATAGAGTTGGTCACGCCCCAACCTGCCACGTCCGGCGATATAGGTGCCGTTGAGGCTTCCGAGATCACGTATAAAACAATTGGCGCCCTGCCTGATGATTTCAGCGTGACGGCGCGAGATTTTGCCGTTTGCGGCGGACAAACCACTCAGATCGATTTCAGGACTATCATCCCGGCTGACCGCCCTGCCGATCACCATACGGCCCTCGGTCAAATCGAATTGGAGGTTTTGCGGCCGCGCAATCAGTTTCGGGATCGGGCCGGCCGCGGGCGCGCGAGTTCCATTTTTATAAGCGGGATTGGCCGCCGTCGGCGGCACCGGCGGAGTTGACGGCCGCGAAGCCGGCGGGCGGCTCAACGGGATGATCCGCGGCGGCGGTTTTGGGGAGGCAGCCGGTTTGGGCTGAGTCGGCTTCAAATCCTGGGTCTTGGCGGTCGAGGACACCACCGATGGTTTAGACGCAACCGGAGCCGGGATATTCGCTGGCGGCTTCCGGCTGACTGGCGGTGGAGAAACCGGGCGCACGGCGTTGGGCGCCGGCGGCGCGGGCAACACGACCGTTTTCATCGTGGAGACGCCGGACGGGCGTGCGGAGGGCGACGGCGGAGCCGAAGGGTAAGCACCGAGTGGCGTGGACGGGAGCACCATGGTTGCGGCAGTAGAAATCGGCGCGGCGGCGCGGCTTGCGCTGCCGGGATTCGTGAGATTGGCGGGGAGCGCGGGCAGCTCCGACTCGAAATCCGGATCAGGTAACAGATGCTTCAACTCACGCGCCGAAGTCGGTCGTTTGCTGAGATCCTTATCGAGCGCCGTCATCACCGCCTGCTCGGTCTGGATCGAAACTTCGGGCGCAAGTTGGCGCACCGGAGGGAAACTGAACGGCGGTTCGAGTTGCGGATCGCGCCCGGTCAACAGGTGATGCATGGTGGCGGCAAGCGAGTAAAGGTCCGATCGCGGCTCGGTCTTGCCCATGTATTGTTCGGGCGGAGCATAGCCGACCGAGCCAATCTGAGTGCCGCGCCCGCCTGGCGGCAGGAATCGCGCGATACCAAAATCAATCAGCATCGCGCGGCCGTCCTTATCGATCATTATGTTGCCGGGCTTCAAATCGCGGTAAACGATCGGCGGAGTTTGCGAATGCAAAAAATCGAGCACATCCAGCATCTGGCGCGACCACTTGAGCACCATCGATTCCGGCATCCGCTTGCCGCCGGACTGATCCAACAGGTGTTGCAGATCGCCGCCGGCGACGAACTCCATCACCAGATAATGCCGGTTTCCCTCGGTGAAAAAATCGATGATGTTGGGAATCCCCGGATGGGTCAGCAGCGCGAGCACGCGCGCCTCACGGGTGAAATCCGCCAGCGCCTTCTGTTCATGCATCGCGTCGCCGACGATCATCTCCTTGACCGCGACCGGACGGCTGGAAAGGCGCGTATCGTTGCTTAAATAGACACGGCCCATCCCGCCCGCGCCAATTACCTTATTGATGCGGTATCGGCCATCGAGCAGGTGGGCGGCGGGAAGCGGCTCACCCGATTGCATCGCTACACAACATACCGGATCACGCCGCCGCTTGGGCGGCGGTTAGCTCAGGCCCGCCTCCGGACAGGCATCTACGAAATCGGATCGACCACCAGCTTCAGGAAAGTTTTGCCGATGATTATTTCATCGCCCGACTTCAATTCGACCGGGTTCCCAGGCTGCAAGCGGGGCTGACGGTTCACATAGGTGCCATTGAGACTTCCAATATCCTCGACCGTGATCTTTCCGTTATCGATCCGCAGCAATGCATGTTTGCGGGATACTTTAGCTTCCTGATCGTCCTGTTCGAGATCGACTTCAGGGAAGGAACCGGTTTCAGGATCCCAGCGGCCGATTAGGTTATTGGCTTCCTCAAGTGAAAACTCCTGGCCCTTGCGTCCGCCTCTCACGATTTGAAGCTTGGCCTTGAACAAAGCGCCCCCCGCCGCCGGAGACGGCGCTGGAGCCGGTTCCACTTCGGGGCTGGGACTAATCTCGCCAGTGGGCGATTCCGGGGAAGCCCCTTCGGTCGCGGCTGGCGCGGCTTCTCCAGTAGCGCTGACCTCGGCCGCCGGCGCGGAACCCTCTTCCGCTGCGGGCGCGGGAGCTACCGCTGCTCCTGCGTTGGACGCCGGCGCGCTCGCGGCACCCGCCAGCTTGGCTCCGCAGCCGTCGCAGTAGTCTAATCCGTCGATATTCTCGTAGCCGCATTCGCTGCACTTAACCATATGATTATAAGCCCCTTCGTGTGGACTTTTTCGGGATACCGGCAAGTATCTTTATAGCCTGATGTCACTCCGGCTTGTTAAATTCCTTGAGCGCTTCCGGGTCGAGCATCTGGGTCTTTCGCACCACCGCCTGAGCCTGTAGCAGAGTGGTCTTGGCCGCCTTGCCCTGGAGCGTTTGAGTTTTCTTCACCTGATCCATCAAACCGGTTAGCGCCTGAGTAGCCTTGATATTACCCAGCCGCTGCGTACCCTGAATTGCATTGGAAAGCAGTCGGGTAGCGCGATCGACATTCCCGGCCTTGAGCTCATCTTCAGCGCGCGATTGCAATTTGGCGATCGAGACCTGATCGACCAGGTTCATCACACGTCCATTCACCCGGCTGGTGAGGGTTCGATCCAGCGTGTACTCGACGGTCACGTCTGTGTTGACGCTGCGTTCGCCGACCCCTGGCGCCTCGTAATGGAAGGTGGCCTGGCCGATTCGGACCGGTCCGGGACGGCGCGGCGGCAACACTAAAGTTAACAGCACCGAGCCGGGCACCCCGGCCTCAAGATCGCCGATCTCGTAACTTACATTGCGATCGTCACTCACCAGCGGCGTGCCAAGCGCGTAAATTTCCGGGCTGGCGCGAAAGGCCTCGCGGACCTGTACGCCTTGCGACAAATTCACGTCGATACGGCCATTGCGCAAGGTGACCGCCCGCAGTCCCTGCAATTCATCGTCGAAAAGACCCGGAATTTCCGAAGGATCGCCAATAAAATGATATTTGCCGTGCGAATCCTGCGCGATTCGCATCAACAGTTTCTCGTTGAACTCGACCCCCACGCCCATCGCCGAGAATGACATCTGGTCGCGGTTCTGACTCGCGAGTTCGAGACAGGCGGTCTCTTCGTAGGTCTGTCCGTCGGTCAATACCAGCACGCGGTTTAGACGTTCGGGGGTGAGGTTTTTCTTCACCTCATCGATGGCCATCCGCATTCCAAGGGCCATTTGGGTGCCGCCGCCGATTTCCAGCAGATCGATATCGTCAATCGCGCGCTTTAGTGCGTTTTTGTCGCGGACCTTATCGGTCGAGGCAATAATCTGCGCTTTATCCGCAAAGGCGACGATCGAGACCTTGTCTTCGGACGTCAGATTATCGACCAGGAACTTGACCGCTTCGATCACGAACTCCAGACGCCGTTCGTCATACATCGATCCGGATCGATCAAGAACCACGCCGAGATTCAGCGGCGATCGGCCGCCCCCGGCGCCATTGGCGCTACCCTGGGCAGTCGCCTCGAGCAATACGTAGAGAACAAAATTTTCCGCGCTCGAGAGCACGTACTGGCGGCTCGCGAGCGCCTCGAAGGTAAGCGGCTCGGCCATTAGGAAAATCTCCTCGAATGATTTTAGGTGTAAGCTTCGCTTTTAAGCAACTGACCCCGCATAAGATTCGCGATTTCTGCCGCTCATCGGCACCGGGAGTACCCATTAGCTGGCTCGTGCTGGGGGAAAATCCGGGGTATCACGGGGACTTCACCACTGATAGCACATGATCGCGTAGAGGTGTTATCGCTTCTATTTGCTCAATTCATCGAAACTCAGGGCAACCCAATTTCGACCGATAGCGCTTTCGTCGTGGCCCACTGTGTGCTGTAGTGAAGATGAGGTCGGGGGAGTGGCGAGGCTGGTGGCTTTCGTGACATACATGCCCGGTATTCTGGATAGCTTCGAGGGGACTTCTTTTCAGGTACTCATGGCGGTAAAAACTTACGCTTCGGTTGCCACGGACCGGCCTCCAGATATCAACCTGGCCGGCTTGGAGCGTGACGTAGAGGAGCGTCTTTCCTAATATTTCAATGTTTTCGCTCGATCAAAATTATCTGCAACGCCTGGTGGAAAGTTCGCCCGATATCGTGGTCGCCGTCGATCATGAGGGCTTTATAATTTATTACAATGACGGCGCGCGCCGCAGCCTGCATTACACTCCCGCCGAGATAATCGGCCAGAAAGTCACCCGCATCTACCCCTCGCTTGAAGAAGCTCAGCGGGTGATGAAGGCGATGCGCGACTCGTCCGACGTGGGCAAAGTTTCCAGTCTCGAGACCGTTTTTCGCAGCAAAGACAACGAGGATATTCCAGTCGCAATCTCCGGCTCGGTAATCTATGACGAGCACGGCGAGGCGATCGGATCGATCGGCTTCGCGCGCGATATACGCCGCATGCGCCAGCGCGAACAGCTTGCGACCGCCGGCGAAATCGCCGTCAGTCTCGCCCATGAGATCAACAACCCGCTCGAAAGCATCACCAATAATCTGGAGTTGCTGGCGCGCGATGTCGAAACTCATCTGAGCGAGGCCGAGCGCGTAATCGAGAATGAAAGAATCGAGTCGATCCGCCTCGGCGTCAGGAAGGTGCAGGCGATTGTGAAGCGGCTCGACGAGATGGCTCGTGCCGGCAAGTACCTCACCCGCGATTATATGCAGGGCAAACGGATGACCGATCTTGCCCCGCGCGAGATGGCGGGCAGCGCTACCGCGGCGGCACCCAACGGCCATCCCCGCGAGGAGCAGGAATGGCCGCTATCCGGGATGGCGGTGCTAGTGCTCGACGATGATGTCTCGGTGGTCAACTCGCTGTGCGACATCCTGCGGGCGGAGCGCTGCGTGGTCTATTCGGCGACCCGTCCCAGCGCGGCCTTTGGAATCATCCGCAATATGAAAGTCGACGCGGTGCTGTCCGATGTCGTGATGCCCGAAATGGACGGCTATGAATTTTATCTTCGCGTGAAAGAAGAGTTCGCCAACCTGCCCTGCGTTCTGATGACCGCCTATTACTACGACAAGGATCACATCATCAAACGCAGCAAGCTGCGCGAGCTTGAAGGCGCAATTTTCAAAAAGCCGGTAAATCCGGCCAAGCTGCGTCAGATGCTGTGCGCTCTGCGTCAAAATCAAGCTGGCTCGCCGCGCGCAGCCTCGATCGGGGCATAAGCATCATTTCCGCCTGAGCGGTCGGTTGGCGCGCCGCCGGCCGGCTCGACTTACGATCGTGGCGATCGACAGCTCGACCGCCCGTTCCATCAGATCCATCGACATGCTCGCAACGTCCCGATGGCGCGCCGCCTGCGCGGTCGCATAGGGCAGATGTACAAACCCCGCCGGAACTTCGGGACTGTTCCGCAATGCGTGCAACCCCGCGTACATCACGGCGTTGCATACAAATGCGCCCGCGGTAAGCGATAGCGCCGCCGGGATCGTGTCGCGCGCGATCGCCGACAGCATCGCTCCGAGCGGCACCCGCGCGAAATAAGCATCGGGGCCGTCCTCGACGATCCTGCGGATCCGTTCGCCACCGCCGATTTCGTCCGGCGAGAACAGGTTGATAGCGATTTGCTCCAGGGTGATCGCCGGCCGTTCGCCAGCCTGACCCAGCCCGAGTAGCGCGCCGGGTTCGATTTCCTTAATCAGTTGGGCGAGCCGCCGGAGGGCGGGCAACCGCACCACCGGCAGGCGCGCCGCCCGGATTGTGAAATCGCCGATCTGCCGGCCGTCGAAGCGCTGCGCCACTTCCCACGACGGATTTATGCGCTCGCCGCCGAACGGTGCAAAGCCGGTGAGCAGGAAGGCCGGCGGCATCGCCAACTCAGGCCGGGCGCTTGGGATGATCGATCGGCGCGTCGTCGCGATTACCCCATTCGGCCCACGATCCCAGGTAATTGCGCACGCGCGTAAAGCCCGCGATCTTCAGCGCGACATAGGCATGCGCCGCCCGATAGCCACCCTGACAATAAGTGATGATTTCCGACTCCGGGTTAAGTCCCAGCCGGGTAAACCGCTCGCGCAACTGGGCCGGAGATTCGAACGCTCCCTTTGAATCTTTGAAATGTATCCATTCCTGATGGATCGCGCCCGGAATCGCGCCGCCATGCCGTGCGCGGATGGTCTCGCCGTAATATTCCTCGGGCGTGCGCACATCGAAAATCTGCACCCCCGGCGTGTTGATGCGATCGTGGGTGTGCGCCAGCGAGGCCACGATGTCCGCCTTTTCGTGCTCGCGAAAAGCCACCGCCTTGACCGCCGGCGCCTCAGTCGTCAGATGCTCACCGCCGAGACTTTTCAGGCCGCCGTCGAGCATCCGGGCCACCCGATGGCCCACGTATTCGAGCGCCCATGCAGCGCGTGCCGCTCTCATGCCGGAATCGTCTTCATAGAACACCACGGTCTCCCCGCCGCCGATTCCGAGCGTCGAGAAAATCCACTCCATCTGTTTGCGAAAGACCTGCAGGCCGTGGTCGCTGGTGTCGTAAAAGGAAAATGGAAACGGATCGAAATGGCGCGCGCCTTCCAGATGGCCCGCCCAGTAATCCTTGGGCGGCCGCGCATCGACCACAATCACCGAGGGGTCGCTGCGATGCTCACGCATCCAGTGGGAATCGACGAGAAATTGCTGTGCCGCCATCGCTTCCTCCGAGGGCCTTGAGCTAGCGCGATGCGCTGCCTGCCGCCTCGCTAATAGAGCGCCATCCGCCGCTTTTCATCAAGTGCAGCAGCCCATGCTTGATTGCCCCAATTAGCGCCGGGCCTTCATAGATAAATCCGGTGTACAGCTCGACCATGCTGGCGCCAGCCCGGATATGGCCCCAGGCGTCGACGGCGTTCATGATGCCGCCCACCCCGATGATCGGCAGCCGTCCGCCGCTGGCCTGATAGACCATGCGGATCAACGCGCGGGCGCGTTCGCGCAGTGGCTCGCCGCTAAGTCCCCCTTGGCGGTCATCGGTAAGCCCGACTTCCGCGCGTGCCAGCGTGCTATTGCCGGCCACGAAGCCGTCAACCCCGCCCGCTTCCGCCGCCGCACAGATTTTCACTACAGCTTCCTGATCGAGGTCGGGCGCGAGCTTCACCAGTACCGGTGGATGACGCGGTAAATTCCCCCGCGCGAGGTTTATCGCCGCGAGCAATGTTCCGATCGCCGCCGGTGCCTGCCAT
The DNA here is from genome assembly GCA_027317185.1 of Deltaproteobacteria bacterium. Taxonomy (GTDB): domain Bacteria; phylum Desulfobacterota; class Binatia; order Binatales; family Binataceae; genus JAJPIG01. Next base: position 23,327 of record DAHVFB010000029.1, on the reverse strand, counting down.
TCGCGTAAGCCGGGAGTGTTTGGCGAACTGACGTTGATCACGATGAAGTCCGCCAAATGGCCGAGCCGCAGGATTAGCTGCGCATAGTCATCCGCGACTCGCGCGGGCGGGGTGTTTTTATTTGGTCCGAAATTAAGTCCGATTCTCAATCCCGGATTACGGCGGCGAAAACTTTCCAGCCGTGGCGATATCGCCAACATGCCAGCGCTCGGAAATCCCAGCCGGTTGATCAATGCGCGGCGCTCGGGAAGCCGCCACATCCGGGGACGCTCGTTGCCCGGCTGCGGCATCGGCGTGATCGTTCCGATCTCGGCGAAGCCGAAGCCCAGCGTCCGCCAGGCCGCGAGCGCGCGGGCCTCCTTGTCGAGTCCGGCTGCGAGACCGGCCGGATTGGTTAAGTCGAGGTCCCACAGCCTGATGGCGAGGAGTTGGTCGTCGGTGCGCGTGATCGCGGGGAGCATCGCGAGCCACGCCAGGGTCACGCGATGGGCGGTTTCCGGCTCCAGCCGGAACAGCAGCGGCCGCAGCACTTTTCGATAGACGATCTCGGTGACGGCGACCATCAGAGCCGAATCTGCCAGCCGCCCGCGCGGTAAGCAATCCAGGCCCGGCGATATGTTAATAATAAATCCGCCGCGGCATGACCTTGGAACGCAGTCGAGTTAGAGTAAGCGCCGGACTTAGGCGGCGGAGGTCACGCGGATTTCAGCCATGAATAATCAGGCATCGATGCAGGTAAAGCTAATCGACTTCGCGGCCGCGCCGCTGGAAAAACTCTACGCCGCGTTCCGCACCTGCTACAGCTCCGAAACCCCGATCGAGACCTGGGAAAAGATCAAAGCCGGGAAAATCAGCCGCGAGACGATCCGCGAGTTCATCGGCGAGCGGCTCAAGACCGGCCACTCCTCGCCACTAGAACAGGTGGTGTTCTGGTTCGCGATCGCCAATGTCTCGCGATCGCTATCGCATCAGTTCGTACGCCATCGGGTCGGCATCAGCTTCGAGCAGCAGAGCCAGCGCTATGTGAAGTTCAAGCAGGATCGGCTCGCGTTCGTGATGCCGGAATCGTGGAAGCGGGCCGGCCTCGACGAGGATTTCGCGGGACTGCTCGATCGCACCTCGGAACTCTATGCACGCGCGCTCAAGGCCGGCATCCCGGCCGAAGATGCGCGCTTCGTGCTGCCCAACGCGGCCCCGACCAACTTTCATGTGATGGTTAATTTCGCCGAGATGCTGCATATCTGCGACGTGCGCCTGTGCGTGCGCGCGCAATGGGAAATCCGCCGGATGGTGGCGATGATGCGGGCCGAGATGAAGCGCGCGATTCCGGAGATCGCGGTCTTTTTGCAGCCCAAATGCGGCGAAAATCGGATGGGCTACTGCGATGAATCGCTCGACGATTGGGGTAAATGCCCGCTTGGCCGGGTGCGCCCGCACAAGTCGCAGTTGTTCCAGCTATATGAACAATATGGCAGCCGCAAAGCCGAGGTGCTCGGAGAAGCTGAGTTCCGCGCCGTCGAAGAAAAAGAACTGCTCTGATCTCGCCGCCCTGCGCGAGAAAATCCGCGGCTGTACCCGCTGCCCCGCGCTGGTCGCGAGCCGTTCGCAGCCGGTGCCGGGCCACGGCGCGATACCCGCGGCTATCGCATTCGTCGGAATCGCGCCGGGACGGTTCGGCGGAGATCGCACTGGAATTCCCTTCAGTGGCGATCGTTCCGGCGAAATGCTGCGCCGGATGATCCGCGAGGCCGGACTCAAGCGTGTATTCATCACCAATGTGGTGCGCTGTAACCCGCGTGATCGGGCCGGACGTAATCGCGATCCCGGCGCGGTTGAGATCGCCAACTGCCGGGATCATTTGCGCGCGGAACTGGCGGTGGCGCGCCCGCGTGTGGTGGTATGCCTGGGACGCATCGCATGGCGCGAACTGGCCGGCCGCGAGGTCGCATTTTCGCCAGGCGGCCGAATCGAACTCGGTGGCGTGCGCTACCTCGCGATGTACCATCCGGGCTACGTGATTCGCGGCGCCTATTCGATTCGCGAGTACGCCCGCGACTTCGCCCGCCTCGCGCAGCTCGCGATTGACTCCGTGGCCGTGACTCCGCGATCCTGAGTTAGCTTGGAAATCACACCTGAAAATGTCAGCGAGGGATTGCGTCACGCCAACTATGTCACCAACCAGCGGGTCGAGACCTCGATCTTCCTCGCGCTGGCGCTCGGCAAGCCGTTACTGATCGAAGGCCCGGCCGGCTCGGGCAAAACCGAGGTGGCCAAGGTGATGGCCGCGATGCTGCACGCGGAGCTTATCCGTTTGCAGTGCTACGAGGGCCTCGACGAAGCGCGCGCGCTCTACGAATGGAATTATCAGAAGCAGTTGTTGCGGCTGCAGGCCGACCAGCATCGCGGATTGCGTTGGGAGGAGCTGTCGGAGCATCTGTTCTCGCCCGACTACCTGCTCGAACGCCCGCTACTCAAGGCGCTGCTGGCGCCGCGCCAGGTGGTGCTGCTGATCGACGAGGTGGACAAGGCCGACCAGGAGTTCGAGGCTTTTCTGCTGGAAACGCTGTCGGACTTCCAGGTTAGCATCCCTGAGCTTGGCACCATCAAGGCGCACGAGCGCCCGGCCGTGGTGCTGACCTCGAATCGCGCGCGCGAGCTGTCCGAGGCGTTGCGCCGCCGATGCCTGCATCTGTTCATCGATTTTCCCTCGATCGCTCAGGAGCGCCGGATTATCGAGCTCAAGGCACCGGGACTCGATGCGATGCTGGCGGAACAGGCGGCGCGCTTCATCGGTGCGATTCGCAAGACCGGACTAAAGAAGCCGCCCTCGATCGCCGAGACGTTGGATTGGGCGCAGGCGCTGGTGCGGCTTGGGGTGCGCGAACTCGACTCGGCCGCGGTGCGTTCCACGATCGGTTTGCTGATCAAGCACGAAGACGACCGGAGCAAAATCGAGGGCAAGGTGAGCGCCCTGCTTTCGCATCCGCGATGACCGCGCTGCGCGATCGGCTGCTCGAATTTGTCGATCAGCTCCGGCGGGCGGAGGTGCGAATCTCGGTGGCCGAGACGCTCGACGCGATGCAGGCGGTGGCGGCCGCCGGTTTCGAGCGAACCCGGATGCGCGAGGCGCTGGCCGCCGCGCTGATCAAGGACGAGGCCGACCGGCCGGTTTTCGATCGCACCTTCGTGAAATTTTTCGGTCGTTCGAGATCGAGCGTGGCGCGCGAACCCCAAAGCCGCAGCGGCGCACGCGCCGCCAGCGGCGGTGATCCGCAATCCGCCGCGGGTGATCCGGCGCGCCAGACGCCCGATCACGATTCCGAATCATCCAAGCTCATTTTGCGGCCCAACTCGCCTAAACCCGAGAAAATCGAATCCTCGCGCGCGGGCGAGCGTGAATCGGCGCAGCGGCGGGCTCAATCATCCAGCGCCGAGCGCGAAGGCGAGGGCGAAAAACAGTTCGCGGCGGGGGAAGGATCGGAGGCGATGCGCCACGCGCGGCTGGCGTCGGTCGATCGCGTCCCGTTCGAGCGATACTCGCAGCTTGAATATGAGATCGCGCGCGACGCCCTCGCGATTGTGATTCGCCGCTTTCGCGCCCGCCTTGGCCGGCGGCTGCGGATCGCGCGCCGCGGCCGAATCGATTTCCGCCGCACCATTCGCGCGGCGATTCAACGCGGCGGTTCGTTTATCGATTTGCGAATGCGTGCGCGCCGTCCGCGCCATATCGATATCGTGCTTGTCGCCGACATTTCCGGTTCGGTGCGCTATGCGGCAACCTTGATGCTGGAGCTGATGGCCGGGGTGCGCGAATGTTTCCATCGCGTGCGCAGCTTCGTTTTCATCGATCATCTGGCGGAAGCTGGCTTCGAGGAAGGCCATCTAACGATGACGCCGGCGCTCGATCCGTATGCGCGTTCCGACTTCGGACGCGTGCTCGGCGAATTGTGGGATCAGCGCGGCGAGTTGCTCGGCCCGGCGACGCTGCTGATCATCATGGGCGACGCGCGTAATAATCGCCGTACGGCGCGGGCCGATCTAATTGCCGCGATCGCCCATCAATGCCGCGCCGTTTACTGGCTCAATCCCGAGTCCGGCGCGCGCTGGAACACCGGCGACAGCGCGATCAAGCAATATGCGCCGCACGTCAGGGCGGTGCTCCCGGCGCAAACTCTGGTCACATTGGAGCGCGCGCTGGCCGAACTGGTCTAAGTTTTTTCTGCCATTCTGAGGCGAAGCCGAAGAATGCCGGTCTCCTGGTTCGCCGAACCTGTAGATCGCTCGCCTCTGTCAGGCTTTTCGCTGTCGATGGCGGAAGAGAGAAAACTCACAGCAGGCGGGCAATTTCGGCTAAGGCCGGCCGCAGTTGATCGATCAGCGAATGCCGTTGGCTGAGCGCCGCCGCCTGTTCCTCGTTCAGTTGCGCCAGATATTTATCGATGCCCGGCAAAAACAGCACCGCGCGGTATGGGAATCCCGGCTCGATCCGATCGTAAACGTGGCTCGCGATCACTCCTTCGAGCGCGGCGGACGCGATGCGTTCGTGAAGATCGACGCCATCGTTCCATACCAGCGCCGCGGCCGCCTTGAGCCGCGCGGTGCGGCGGTCCGGTGGGATACCTTCCAAGCGGTGGACCACTTCGTTCGCCAGCGCGCGATCGTCGGACGCCGCTTCGCCTAGCCATCGATGAGATCGCACACCCGGCGCGCCGCCCAGAGCATCCACTTCCAAACCGCCGTCATCGGCCAGCACGGGGACGCGCGATCGCTCAAAATAAAAGCGCGCCTTGAGGCTGGCGTTAGCGGCGAAGGTTTCCCCGCTCTCCTCAGGCGATTCAGAAATGTTCAAGTCGGCGAGCGAAACCAGTTCGAGCGGCAGATCCCGCATCAGCAATCGATATTCGGCCAGCTTCGCTGGATTAGTGGTCGCGATCAGTAAACGTTTCATCGGATCGGAACGGATGGTCAGAGGCGTGGTTGATAGGTGAATTTCAGGCGGCGGCGGGCGCGATGGTCTTCCAGCGCGAGCGCGATCAGCCGGTCGATCAATTTGGGCAGCGGCAGCCCGGAGGTCTCCCACAGCTTGGGGTACATGCTGATCGAGGTGAAGCCCGGAATGGTGTTGACCTCGTTGATATAAATTTCGCTCAGGTCGGATCGTGCGAGGAAGTCGACCCGCGCCATCCCACGCAATTCGAGCGTGGTGAAGGCGGCCAGCGCCAACTCGCGTATACGCTCGGCGGCAGCGGAGGGAAGCGAAGCCGGGATTTCGATCGCGGCGCCGTCGTCATCGACGTACTTGGACTGGTAACTGTAAAAGCCGTCGCGGCTGCGCACCACGATTTCGCCGACGATCGAGGCTTGTGGGCGCTCATTGCCGAGCACCGCGCATTCAAGCTCACGGCCCTGGCAGGCGGCCTCGATCAGCGCCTTGCGATCGTAACGAAAAGCCTCTTCCAGAGCCTTCGGCAACTGACGCGCCGATTTCACACAGGTGATGCCGATCGACGATCCTAGCGCGTTGGGCTTGACGAATACCGGCCATCCCAGGTCAGCGGCCAGGCGGCGCACCGTGGCGGGGTTTTCGCGATAATCGATATCGCGTACGGCCGCATAGCGCACCACCGGCAATCCGCTATCGCGCAGCAGCCGCTTCTGCACATCCTTGTCCATCCCAATCGCCGAGCCGAGCACGCCTGCGCCGACGTAGGGAACTCCCGCCAGATCGAGCAGCCCCTGGATGGTGCCGTCCTCGCCGAAGGTGCCGTGCAGCACCGGAAAAACCACGTCGAGCGGCGACAGCATCGCTTTCGCCGCGGAATTCATCTGAATTGCCGAGCGGCCGTTAGCGGGATTGCTTACCAGCGCGCGGCTATCGGGATAGGGCAACAGGCTGATCGGCAGGCCGGTGCGCTTGAGCGCGGTCAGACGAGGCGCCGCTTTACCCAGCATCGTGATCGCGTCGGTTTCCAGATACCAGCGGCCATCGCGGCCGATTGCGATCGGAACAATTTCGTAACGTGAGCGATCGATCGCGGAGATTACCGTCAACGCGGAGCGCAGCGAAATCTCATGCTCGCCCGATCGTCCGCCGAATAAAACTCCGACCCGGATTTTCCGACGCGACTTGCCCATCCCAGCCATACACCCCCACCTGACTGCGCACAGAATAGATCAGCCGGTTCGGCCGGGCGAGCACCGGGCAGCAGACCAGCTATCGGGAAACATCGCGATTTTTTAACGGCGGTAGTTCGGAGCTTCCTTGGTGATGAACACATCGTGGACGTGGCTTTCACGCTGTCCAGCATCGGTGATGCGGATGAACCGGGCGCGCCGGCGTAACTCATCGAGGTTGGCGGCGCCGATATATCCCATCCCGGCCTTCAGTCCGCCGACCAGTTGCTCAATGTTCGAGGCGAGCGAACCGCGATGCGGCACGCGCCCTTCGATACCCTCCGGCACCAGCTTGGAATCGGGCACTTCATGCTGGTTGTAGCGATCGCGCACCCGCTCAGACATCGCGCCCAGCGATCCCATTCCGCGGTACATTTTGTAGGTGCGGCCCTGGTAGAGAATGGTTTCGCCCGGGCTTTCCTCGGTGCCGGCGAACAGCGATCCGATCATCACGGTGTTGGCGCCGAGCGCCAGCGCCTTGGTCGTATCGCCGGAGAAGCGGATTCCGCCGTCGGCAATGACCGGGATGTTGCGCGGCTCGGCCACCGAAGCGCAATCCATGATGGCCGTGACCTGCGGCACGCCGACGCCCGAAACCACCCGCGTGGTGCAGATCGATCCCGGACCCATCCCGACCCGCAGCGCGTCGGCCCCGGCGTCGCACAGCGCCTTGGCGCCTTCGGCGGTGGCGACGCTGCCGGCCACGATCTCGATCTCCGGGCATTCGCGTTTGGTGGCCCTGAGCGCTTCGAGAACATTAAGCGAATGACCGTGCGCAGTATCGAGGCACAGGACATCAACTCCGGCGCGTTTGAGCGCGGCCACCCGCTGCTGGCGCTCCGGACCGACACCGATTGCCGCGCCCACCCGCAGCCGGCCCAGCTGGTCCTTGCTCGAGGTCGGGAACTGCGTGGCCTTGTCCATGTCCTTGACCGTGATCAGCCCGCACAGCTTGCCGCGTTCATCGACCAGGGGCAGCTTCTCGATCCGATGGGTCTGTAGAATTTCCTTGGCATGTTCGAGGTCGATTCCAAGCCGCGCGGTGATCACCTTGGTGGTCATCACGTCGCGCACCAGCTTGTCCAGCCGTTTTTCGAAGCGCAAATCGCGATTGGTGAGAATCCCGACCAGATGGCCGTCGGCCACCACCGGCAAGCCGGAAATTCGATGGCGTCCCATCACCGCCAGCGCATCGCCAATTTTCTGTTCCGGATGAACCGTGACCGGGTCCACGATCATGCCACTTTCATATTTTTTGACGATCTCGACTTCGGCCGCCTGGCGTTCGATCGTGAGGTTACGATGGATAAAGCCGATGCCGCCGAGCTGCGCGATCGCAATCGCCGTGCGCGATTCGGTCACGGTGTCCATCGGACTGGAGACCAATGGAATTCGCAGCCGCAGGTTGGCGCTTAGCTGAGTCGAGACGTCGCAATCGGAAGGCAGCAGGTCGGAGATCTGGGGCAGAAGGAGCACGTCGTCGAATGTAAGTCCTTCGCGTAGCTCCTGATGATAAGCCATGGTCGTGATTCCTTAGAATGCGAAAAAGCCCGCGATATACTGCGGGCTTCGGTGTTCAAATCGGAGATGATTTACCGGCTGCTGTCGACCAAATCGCCATAGTCCTGTTTAACAAAATAGCGCCCCGCGTTCAATTCATGCGCCGGCGGTTATCTCCCGCACCAAGTGGGCTGGCGTTTGTCGAGAAAAGCCCCGATGCCTTCCTGCGCATCCGCCGCCAGCGCATTAAGCGACATCACCTCTTTCGTGTAGTCGTAAGCTTTAGCCTGATCGAGATCGATCTGAGCATAAAAGGCCTGCTTGCCGATACCGATTGTCAGCGGGCTGGCCTCGGCAATCTCAAGCGCCAGTTCGCGGGTTTCGCGCACCAACTCCGAGTCGGGGACCACCCGGTTAATCAAGCCCCATTTTTCCGCCGTAGGCGCATCGATCATGCGCCCCGACAGCAGCATTTCCATCGCATGCTTACGTCCGATCGCGCGCGACAGCGCCACCATCGGAGTCGAGCAAAACAGGCCGATACGCACCCCTGGCGTCGCAAACCGGGCGCTTTCACCCGCAATCGCGAGGTCACAGGTGGCGACGAGTTGGCATCCGGCCGCAGTCGCCACCCCACCAACGCTCGCAATCACCGGCTGGGGAATCCGCTGGATAGCCGTCATCAGCTCGCAACAGAGGTCGAAGATCTCGCGATAAAACGGCAGATCGCGATCGCGCAGCTCGCCAAGATCGTGGCCGGCGCTGAAGGCCGTTCCGGCGCCGGCGACGATCACCACTCGATCCTCGCGCCGCCGGCCGATTTCCCGCAGCACCGCAATCAATTCTTTCATTACATCGGCGGAGAGCGGGTTGCGCTTGCGCGGCCGATTGAGGGTGATGCTTACGACTCCTTGCGCGGATTCGATCAACAAATTGTCGTCCATCGAAGCATCCTCCATTTGAGTGTAAGCCGCCGCCCGGCAAAGCGGCAATCGGCCCCTCGGCTTGTGACAGCATCGAGGCTGTGGTAGCGAACACTGACTCAATGGATGCTACCTTTGTTTTCTATCTTGCCGCTATCGCTGGGGTGTCGTTTCTAGGCGGTCTCGCACCGCTGGCTGGGGAATGGTCGAGCCGCAGCCTGATTATGCCGGTAAGCTTTTCCGGCGGTATCCTGCTGGGCGCCGCATTTTTCGACATGATTCCGGAAAGCGCGGTACTGGTGCGGGGCTTATGGCTGGGCGGCGCGCTGCTGGCGGGATTTCTCGCGATTTTCGTACTGGAGCATTTTCTGGTGGTGCATCCGCATCCCGAACATCCGGGAGAACACGGCGCCGCTCATCACATTCATCTGGGACTGACGGCATACGCGGGGCTGTCGTTCCATAGCCTGCTGGACGGTCTGGCCCTCAGTTCGACCTATCAGCGCCCGGCGCTGGGAACGGCGGTGCTGCTGGCGATCATTGCGCACACCTTTCCCACCGCACTTGCCCTAACCAGTTTATTGTTGCTCGATCACTGGTCCAGGCGCGCGATCGTACTGTGGATGGCGCTGTTCGCGTTATCGATTCCAGCCGGCGCACTGCTGACGTGGGTTTTACTGGTGCACGCCAACGACGCCGTGATTGGCGGGGCGATCGCAATTTCGGCCGGCAGCTTCCTCGCGATCTCGACCTCCGACATCCTGCCGCAGATGAAGCGTCCGGATCAGGAAAAGCTTGCGCCGCTGTTAGCGATGTTCACGGGGCTGGCGGTTAGCTGGCTGGGCGTCGCGATTCACGGATAAAGCGTCGATACGGGCGGGAACCATAAGAAAGGGCCCCCGGTAAAGGGGGCCCTGTTCAAACGAGGCCATTACGCCCCGGCTTATTCCAGCAAAAAGCCCGGCATCCGTAGCCAGCCCTGAGAGGGATTTCCCAGGGGGGAAAACTTTTGGCCGTTACTTCTTCTTTTTCTTGCCAGCTTTCTTCTTCATAGCACTTTTCGTCTTTGGTTTGGATTTACTGACCGTACGTGTAGCCTTCTTCTTAACTGGCATAGATACCTCCTCTGCAGTGCTTCTGCTGGACAAGCATCAAAACTAATAGGTGGCCCAGTTCCATCCCACCTCGTGTGCGGATTATATAAATGCGTTATTCAAATATCAATAGCCTCGATGATAATTTATAAAATTATTCTAAAAGTCCTGTTCTCGGCTGATCGCGGGGCTTTTCGAGAAAGTAAAATGCCGTTAAGGATAAGCCCGGCTTGCCCATCCGATCACACCAGCTTAGGATTCTCTTGATGGCTGAGCTAAGCCAACAGCTCCGGCGCGGCGGCCTCACGTTAATCCTGGTGATCGTCGTGGTCGCGCTAGCAATCGATTGCGTGGTGGGACCGTTGGGCCTGCGCGACTTGATCGCGCTTAGGCATGATCAAACCCAGCTCGAAGCGACACGCGACAAATTAGCGCTCGAAAACAGCCGATTGGCTAAAAGAATAGACCGGCTGAAGACGGACGATCGCTATCTGGAACGGCTGATAAGGCGCGAACTTGGGTATGCGCGCCCCGACGAGTTGGTCTATCGCTATGGCGTGAACACTTCCAACAATCCTTAGCAGGGCGGCTGCGGAAGGCTTCGTTTGCGATCGTGAACTAAAAATTTGTGCGGCACAGCAGCCGGTACTCGCGAGCGGCACGCTCGAGTTCCTCGCGGAAATCGGGATGCGCAATGCTGATCAACGCGCGGGCGCGCTCCGGTACCGATTTTCCTTTCAAGTTGACTAAACCGTACTCGGTCACCACGTACATCACGTCGGTGCGCGGAGTGGTCACGATATTCGAATCCGCGATTCTCGGTACGATACGGCTTTCACGGCGTCCATCGCGTTCGTAGGTCGATGAAAGGCATAGAAATGCCTTGCCGCCCCGCGAAGCGTACGCGCCGCGCATGAACTGAAGCTGGCCGCCGGTGCCGCTGATCTGGCGGATTCCGGCCGACTCGGAACAGGCCTGCCCGCTGAGATCGATCTGCGCCGCGTTGCAGATCGCCACCACCCGATCGTTTTGCATGATGTTACCGGGCAGGTTGGTGTAATCGACCGGTCCGGCGAAACAGGCGCTGTTGCGATCGAGGAACTGGTACATGCGCGTAGAGCCGGCCGCGAAGCAGTAGCTCATCTGATAGCGATTGAAGCGCTTGTGCGCACCGGTCACTTTGCCGGTTTCATATAGTTTCATCAGCGAATCGACGAACATTTCGGTGTGGACGCCCAAATCCTTGATCGACGAGTCGGCCAACAGATCGCACACTGCGTTGGGCATTGCGCCGATCCCAATCTGGATGCAGGCGCCGTCTTCGATATGGGGCGCGATCAGCGCCGCCACTTTTTGCTCGATCGGCCCCGCCGCGGTATTTTTTAATTCCGGTAGCGGCGACTGACCACCGTCGATAACGTGCGCCACCTCGCTGATATGGACGCCGTTCTCGACCCCATAGACGTAAGGCATGTTCGCGTCGGTCTCGACCACCACGATCTTGGCTTTTTCGGTTAATGCCTTGTGATAGGTGACGGAGAGGCCGAAATTGAAGAACCCATGCTCGTCGATCGGCGCGGTTTTGAGCACAGCCACATCGACGTCATTGAAGCGGCGATAATAGTCGGGCGCCTCACCGAAGTTCATCGGGATGTGATGGCATAGACCCTGATCGTGCAGCGCCCGTTCGAGGCCGGAGAAATACCAGGAAAGATAGGTCAGATGGCGCCCCTCGGGGTCGGCGGCGACCACCGCGCGCGGGCGCATCGCGAGGCAGCCGCGCAGCTTGACTCCCTCGAGTTTCGTAATGCGCGCGGCCAGCGCTTTATCGAAGAGATCGGGCTGCGCCACCCCGAACCCATAATCGACCCAATGTCTGGATTTAACCAGTTCGGCCGCCTGATCAGCGGAAATCGTTTTGCGTTTTACTTCGGATGAATACCCGCCCATCTGTCACCTCGACGCGCATCTCAGCACGCGCTTAATTGGCCATCCGATGGATTTTGAGCATCGCGATCGCTTGACTGTGCGCATGGCATAAGATTTTCTCAACACGCATCATTCAGAACAATGCCAACGATTCAGTCACTCAAGCAAGCGCCGGAGCGCGCCCAGCCCAGTCATGCTTCGCGGCTGGTGCTGTTCCTGACGGTCTTCATCGATCTGCTGGGCTTCGGCATCGTGATTCCGTTTCTCCCGCTGTTCGGCCATCGGCTGCACATCACGGCCGGCGGCATCGGACTGATCCTCGCCGCGTACTCGGCGGCCCAGTTCGTCTGCGCACCGATTCTGGGACGGCTGTCGGATCGCGTCGGGCGGCGGCCGATTATCATGCTCGGCCTGCTCGGCTCTTCGATCAGTTACGTTATCTACGGTTTTGCGGGATCGTTTGCGATTCTGCTGCTGTCGCGCGCCGTGCATGGCGCGTGCGCCGCCACCATCTCGACCGCACAGGCCTATGTTGCCGATACTACGGCGGAATCGGATAGGGCGCGCGGCATGGGGATGATCGGGGCGGCTTTCGGGCTGGGGTTCGTGCTGGGACCGGCGATCGGCGGCTTGCTGGGGCATGCGAGCCTGCGTACGCCGGTATTTTTCGCTGCCGCACTCACTTTCGCCAATCTGATCTTCGCCGCCATCGCATTGCCGGAGTCGCATACGCCCGAGCCGAATGTGCATATCGAACCGGGGCTTGCCAGCTCGCGCCTGGCGAGCCTTTCGCGCAATCTTGCCAATCCACTCTTGATGAAATTGTTTTCGATTGCGTTCCTGGTCACGGCCGCGATGGGCGCGTTCGAGGTGACCTTCGCAATCATGGTGCCCGCGCTGTATGGCTACGGCGCGGCGGGTATCGGCGGACTGCTGGCCTATGCCGGCTTCATCCAGGCGCTCACGCAGGGCTATCTGCTGGGCAAGCTGGTCGCCAGAGTCGGGGAACGAACCGTGCTTCTGATCGGGATGTTGCTGTTCGTCGCCGGACTGGTGCCGCTTGGTCTCACCGGTTCGACGCCGGTGCTGTTCATCGCACTGGCCCTGCTTTCGCTCGGATATGGCTTCGCCAGCCCGGCGGTCTCGACCCTGATCTCCAAAAGCGCGGAGCGCAATCTACAGGGCGAAGTTCTGGGGCTGAATCAATCCGCAATGTCGCTGGCGCGGATCGCCGGGCCGATTGGCGGTGGGTTGTTATACCAGCTCGGCGGGCCGTCGGCGCCTTACATTGGCGGTGCGATGGTGGTCGCGGGCGCGCTGATGCTGCTGCCAACGGCCGGCTTGAGATCCACACCTTAGGGGGAAACTGCGGTGCAATGGTTCATCATCTTCCATCTTTTCGGCGCGATCTTCTGGATGGGCGGGCTGTTGGTGTTGAGCTCGATATTGACCGTCGCGGCCGGCAATGAAAGCGCCGCCGGCCAGGCCTCGTTGATGGCCGTCTCACGCCGTCTGTTCAATTCGGTGTGCAACGCCGGCGCGGTAATCACGATCATCTTTGGCATTCTGACCATCATCGCCGATCCGCAGGTGATGCAGCATGGGTGGATGCACGTCAAACTGACGCTGGTCGTGGTGCTGCTGGCGCTGCACGTCTGGATGTACGCCCGCGGCAAGCGAATCGGGGCGGTCGGCGGCCCGACGCGCCACGAGTTTCAGTTGCTGCACGGCCTGATCAGCGTGGTGCTGCTTGCGATTCTGGTAATGGTAATCAAGCAGCCGTTCTGATCGCGCCGGCGCGGCTGCAAGTTTAGAAATTATCTTTCAGTTCGCGGGTGCGGGCGAAGATCGCCACCGGATCGTCGGCCAGCGACGGGTCTTTGCGCTTCAAGGTTGCGCGCAGTTCGGGACTGTCTACCCGCAGAAATGGGTTGAAACGTTTTTCATCGCCGATGGTTGACGGGATAGTCCATTGGCTGGCCGCCCGCGCTTTGACTGCCCAGTCATGCTTCGCTTTCAGATCAAGATTGTTCGGTTCCAGTGTCAGTGCAAACTCGAGATTGCGCACCGTATACTCGTGTCCGCAATAAACCATGGTCTCGGCGGGCAGCGCGGCGAGTTTGCGCAGCGACGCTAGCATGGTGTCGGCCTTGCCCTCGAAAACCCGGCCGCACCCCGCGATGAAAAGGGTGTCGCCGGAGAAAACCGACTTTAGCGCGGCAAAGTAGTACGCAACATGACCATTGGTATGCGCCGGAATGCCGAGCACGCGGGCTTCGAGTCCGCCAAACCGCACGGTGTCGCCATCGTCGAGCGGATCGGTCAAGGCGGGAATGCGGCCATCCTCGGCGCGCGCCCCGAATACTTTTATATCGGGCACCGCCTTTACCAAATCGAGGTTGCCGCCGACATGGTCGGGATGCCAATGGGTCGAGAGCAGCGCGACCGGTGTGAGGCCCTCGCGTTTAATCGCGGCGAGCACCTTATCAGCTTCCGCACAATCAACCACGCCGCATTGTTTAGCCGCGTCGTTGACCACCAGGTATGCAAAATTATCCTTGAGTTGCGGAACCGGTATTATCGCCATTACTAGCGCTCCTGGCAGGGTGTTGAGAAAGGCACGTCCCCAAGCATTGCATTGAATATTGCGCTCAACACCCTGCGTGAGAACCCTCAGCCTACGATACTATAACCGACATCGACGTAAACGGTCTGGCCGGTGACGCCGCTCGACAGGTCCGACAGCAGCACCGCCCCCATCTTGCCAACTTCCTCGATTTTCATCGCACGTTTCAATGGCGATCGCTCCTCGACGTGATGCGCCATGGTGAAAAAGTCGCGAATCGCGGAGGATGAAAGCGTGCGTGCGGGGCCGGCGCTCAGCGCGTTGATCCTGATGCCCTTGGCTCCAAGATCCATTGCGAGGTAACGCACGCAGGCTTCCAGAGCGGCCTTGGCGACGCCCATCATGTTGTAATTCGGGATGGCCCGGACCGCGCCAATATAGCTCAGGGTCACGATCGAACCGCCGCCGCGCGCTTCCATCAGCGGTTCGGCCGCCCGCGCCAGCGCCACCAGCGAGTATGCGCTGATCTCCATGGCGCGGGCGAAGTTGGTGCGGTTGACATTCAGAAAGCGATCGCGCAAATCGTCGCGCTCGGCGAAGGCCACTGCATGCACCAGCATATCGAGCCCGCCATATTTTTTGTGCAAAGCGGCGAAAGTTTCCGCGATCTGACCGTCGTTGGTGACATCCAACTCGCCGATCACCTCGGCCCCGATCTGAGCGGCCAGCGGGCGCACCCGCTTTTCGAGCACCTCGCCCTGATACGTCAGCGCGACCGCCGCGCCCTGCGCGCGCAATTCCTGCGCGATCGAAAAGGCCAGACTCTTCTCGTTGGCGACGCCGACCACCAGGGCGGTTTTGCCATCAGCAATTCCCATTGGGCAACTCCCAGGATTTTCACCGGACGGTCCCGGCTCGCGAGCATTGTGACGTTAATCCGGCGTTATGATCCAGCGCCGGACTAGACTTCGATACGCATGCCGTCCGAGGCCATCTCGATCGCCACTTCGGATGCGCGATCCAGCACTTCGCGGCCCAGATGGGTCAGCACCATCCGTTTGACCTGCAGACGGTCGCGCGCCTTCGCCAGCAGCGGGTAATTCAGGTGAAAATCAAGGTGTTCGCTCTCGAAATAGGTGCATTCACATAGAAATAGATCGGCGCCGGCGGTGAACGGAACCAAATCTTCGGTCCATCCGCTATCGCCGGAGAAGACGATCGTGCGGCCGTCAATCTCGATTCGGAAGGCGAGCGATTTGTAGCGCTTCATGTGCGGGGTGCGGATGGCCGAAACACGCACCGGCCCTAGTCTGACCCGGCTATTAGGTTCGATTACCGTGAAACGGGTCTTGCGCGCGACCGTATGCGCCGCGGTGCCTGGAAACATGGTGCGCACCAGCGTCCACGATCGGCTTTCCAGGTAACGCGGGCCGGCGATGGTCAAATTGCGGCGGCGCGGGCTTTCGTACATGTACTCCAGGAATAGAAAAGGAATTCCGCCGAAGTGGTCACCATGCAGGTGACTGATTAAGATAAGATCGATATCCGCGGGACGGATGCCCGCGCGTTTGAGCGAGGCGAGAATCGTGGGCCCGGCCTCCATCAGGATCCGGTAGCCGCCCGATTCAATCAGGTACCCCGAGGTAAAGCGTCCGTGGCTGGAAAACGCATCACCAGTTCCCAGCACGGTTACGTTGACGGAATCGGTCGCGGAAGTCTGACGCACGCTCATCGAATTGCGCGCATGTTAATCTCTGTGCATCAGCCAGGCAAATCGGGGAGCGCGGCATGAAGCAGATAAAAGTGGGTGTCGGACTCGGATTATGGCGTTTCGGGCTGCCGTCGCCCGATACTATCGCACGTGTGGCGGCGCGCGCCGAGGAATGGGGAATCGACTCGTTCTGGCTCTCGGATCATCTGATGGCGCCGAATCCGGAACTCGACGTGGTGGCGACGCTGTCGCTGATCGCCTCGCGCACCTCCAAAATCAGACTCGGCCCGAGCGTGTATCTGCTGAATTTGCGCCATCCGCTGCTGGTCGCCAAATCGTTTGCCTCGCTCGATTATCTTGCAAATGGCCGCATCGTGATGGCGGTTGGGACCGGCGCCAACCTCGCGGATTATGCCGCCTGCGGAATCCCGCTCGAAGCGCGCGGCGCGCGGCTTGATGAAGGCATCAGAATTCTGCGCCAGGTCTGGATCGAACCGAGCAGCAGCTTCGCGGGAAAATTTTACAAGTTCGATAACGTCGCGATCGAGCCGCGACCGATCCCGCGCACCAACAATGACTTCGGCACCATCGACCTATGGATCGGCGGCCAATCGAAGGGCGCGCTGATGCGTGCGGCGAAGTTGGGCGACGGCTTTTTCGCCTCATTCCAAACTCCCGAAGAGTTCGCGGCGAATATGACTGCCATAAATCAATATGCCCGGGATTTCGGGCGCGAACACGCACGTATCGAATCGGGATTGATCCTTCGATGCCGCATCAGTTCGTCCAGGGCGCGCGCGCTTGAAGAGGTCGATCCCAAATTGTGGCGGATCGGCGCGGTCGATGGCGAAGCGGTGCTGAAGCGATCGGTGTACGGATCGCCCGATGACATTATCCGCCGGATGGAGGATTACGTAGCGGCGGGATTGGACAAGTTCGTATTGTGGCCGATCGCCACGCCCGCGGACTGGCCCAAGCAGATGGAACTGATCGGGCGCGAAATCGCCTCGCATTATTTAAAGCAGGCGGCCTGAGCAGCACCTCGGTCACGGTTTCCTTTTCACGATTGCGCGGACCGCAGGGATTAAAGCTTCAAACAAATTTGCACGCTATCGATTAGACCATCATCTGAACCGGTGAGTATGAAACAAAATGAGGCCGGCTATCAATAAAAGGATACCCGAGCGCGTCTAATCTAACATCTGATGGAAGATCGAATTAGGCAAACTCATCGGCTTTGGGTCTCGATCGCGGCGATCGCGCTGATCGCAATCATCGCGTATGCCGTAATCGCGCGGCTCATCGCGACCCATGGCGCGTCGGCCGAGGCCGCAGCAACCCATTCGCGGCCGGCCATTCCGGTAAGTGCCGTGACCGTCATACAGGGCAATTTGCAACTGTATTTGACCGCACTCGGCTCGGTCACGGCATTCAATACGGTTACGGTCAAATCCCGGGTAGACGGCCAGTTGATGAAAGTCTATTTCCGGGAGGGACAACTGGTTAAGCAGGGCGACCTGCTGGCCGAGATCGATCCCCGCCCTTACCAGGTGCAGTTGCATCAGGCGCAGGGCCAGCTCGCGCACGACCGGGCAATGCTGGTGAATGCGCAGATCACCCTGAATCGCGACCGCGATTTGTTCCGGCAAAACGTGATCGCCGCGCAGGACTTCGATAATCAGATGTCGATGGTCGGTCAGTACCAGGGCACGATCGTGAGCGATCACGCGAATATCGAAAACGCCAGGCTGCAGTTGACCTATTGCCGGATTACCGCGCCGATCACCGGGCGAATCGGCCTGCGGCTGATCGATCAGGGGAACATAGTCCATGCCACGGATACGCAGGGCCTAGTGGTGATCACGCAATTACAGCCGATCGCGGTGCTCTTCACGCTGCCGGAAGACGACATTCCGCAGGTGCTGGAAAATACCGCCGGCGGCCATCAGATGAAGGTGGACGCCTACGACCGTTCGCTGCGCAACAAGCTCGCCACCGGAGCTTTGCTTACGTTGGACAACCAGATCGATCAGAGCACCGGGACGATAAAGCTCAAGGCGGTATTCGCCAATCCCGGCTACACTCTTTTCCCGAATCAATTTGTGAATGTGAAGCTGCTCACCGGGACCCGTCAAAATGCGGCGCTGATACCGGTCGCCGCCGTGCAGAAAAGTCCACAGGGAACCTTCGTCTATGTGGTGCGGCCCGATGGCACCGTCGATGCGCGCAAGGTGACGATCGGCGCAATCGAGGGCGAGGCCGCCGCTATCGACAGTGGCGTGACGCCCGGCGATCAGGTGGTGATCGATGGAATCGACAAGCTGCGTCCCGGCGCAAAGGTAAAGGTTCAGTTGGCGGCCAATACCGCTGCCGGGAATACGCAGTGAATCCGTCGCGGATTTTCATCCTTCGCCCGGTCGCGACCTCGTTGCTGATGGCCGCGATCCTGCTCGCGGGCTTTGTCGCTTATCGGGAACTGCCGGTCTCCGCGCTGCCCGAGGTCGATTATCCGACTATTCAGGTCGTCACCTTTTATCCGGGCGCCAGTCCGGATGTGATGGCCTCTTCGGTGACGGCGCCGCTGGAACGCCAGTTCGGCGAGGTCCCCGGTCTCAATCAGATGACCTCGAACAGCTCGTTCGGCAGTTCGATTATCACCTTGCAGTTCACGCTGGCGCTGGATATCGACGTGGCGGAGCAGGAGGTGCAGGCCGCGATCAACGCCGCCGCCACCTATCTTCCGCGCGACCTGCCGAATCCGCCAATCTATAGCAAGATCAATCCTGCCGACGCGCCGGTTTTGACGCTTGCGCTCACCTCGAAAGAGATCCCGCTGGCGCAAGTCGAAGACCTCGCCGACACGCGCCTGGCGCAGAAGATTTCCCAGGTTTCAGGCGTCGGACTGGTGAGTATCAGCGGCGGTCAGAAACCCGCGGTTCGGATTCGCGTGAATCCGACCATGCTCGCTTCCTTCGGTATCAGTCTCGAGAGTCTGCGTGCCGCGATCGCGGCGGCGAACGTGGACGAGGCCAAGGGCAACTTCGATGGCCCGCGGCAGGCGTACACCATTGGCGCCAACGATCAGTTGCTTTCCAGTAAAGATTACCGGCCGCTGATTGTCGCCTACCACAATGGCGCGCCGGTGAGGCTTTCCGATATCGCGACTGTGACCGACGAGGCCGAGGATGTGAACCAGGCCGCGTGGATGAACGACGTGCCGGCCGTGATTGTGAACATCGAACGGCAACCGGGCGCGAACATCATTACGGTCGTCGATCGCGTCAAGGCGCTGCTGCCGCGGCTGCAAGGCACGCTGCCGCCCTCGGTTCAGGTCTCGATACTGACCGATCGCACCACCATGATCCGGGCCTCGGTCAAGGACGTGCAGTTCGAACTGATGCTGACGGTCGCGCTGGTCGTGATGGTGATATTCCTGTTCCTGCGCACCTTATCGGCGACCATCATTCCGAGCGTCGCGGTGCCGCTCTCGCTGATCGGCACTTTCGGCGTGATGTACCTGCTGGGGTACAGCCTGAACAATCTCACCCTGATGGCGCTCACGATTTCGACCGGCTTCGTGGTCGACGACGCAATCGTGATGATCGAGAATATTGCGCGGTTCATCGAGGATGGCGACTCGCCGCTGCAAGCCGCGCTCAAGGGCTCGAAGCAGATCGGCTTTACGATCGTATCACTGACCGTCTCGCTCATCGCGGTGCTGATTCCGCTGCTATTCATGGGCGATATCGTCGGGCGCCTGTTCCGGGAATTCGCGGTGACGCTGGCGGTCACGATCCTGGTCTCGGCCGTGGTCTCGCTCACGCTTACGCCCATGATGTGCTCGCGCCTGCTGCGCCATCAGCCGAAATCCGCTCAGAGCAGGTTTTACCGCGCTTCGGAACGGATGTTCGACTCTGCGATCGGGTTCTATGGCCGCACGCTGCAATGGGTACTGAAGCATCAGGAGGCGACGCTGCTGGTGGCCGCGGCCACGCTGGTGCTGACGGTGCTGCTCTATATCATTGTGCCTAAGGGGTTTTTTCCGGTGCAGGATACCGGTGTAATTCAGGGCGTATCGCAGGCGCCGGCAACCGTTTCGTTCTCCGCGATGGCCGCGCGGCAGCAGGCGCTGGGACGAATCATCCTGAAGGACCCGGCGGTCGCGAGTCTCGAGTCTTTCGTCGGCATCGACGGCACCAACACCACCGTCAACAGCGGCCGTTTTCTGATCAACCTCAAGCCGCTCGATCGGCGTACGGCCGGCATCGAGCAGGTGATTGGCCGGTTGCAACCGCAACTGGCGCAGGTGCCAGGCATCAGTCTCTACCTGCAACCGGTGCAGGACCTGACGGTCGAGGATCGGGTGAGCCGGACCCAGTACCAGTACAGCTTGGAAGATCCGGATCCGGCCGAGCTGAATAGCTGGACCGCGAAACTTGTGCGAAAGCTGCAAACGATGCCGCAACTTCGCGACGTCGCCACCGACCAGCAAAACGGTGGCCAGGAAGCCCGGCTGGTGATCGATCGAGCGACCGCGTCACGCCTCGGAATCACGCCGCAAATGATCGACGACACGCTCTACGATGCGTTCGGTCAGCGGCAGATTTCGACCATGTTCACGCAATTGAACCAATACCACGTGGTGCTCGAAGTTGCGCCGGATTTTCAGCAGAGTCCGAAAAACCTTAACGACGTGTATCTTCCGTCAACCGGCGGCGGTGAAGTTCCGCTCGCCGCGGTCACCCATTACGAGCGGCGATCGGCGCCGTTGATAATCAGTCACCAAGGACAGTTTCCCGCAGTCACGATCTCGTTCAACGTTGCACCGGGCTATTCGCTGGGCTATGCGGTTACCGCGATCGATGCCGCGAAGGATGGCATCGGGATGCCGGCCAGCATCCAGGCGGAATTCCAGGGCACCGCCGCCGCCTTCCGCGCCTCGCTGACCAACGAACCGTGGTTGATCCTCGCCGCGCTCATCACGGTGTACATCGTGCTTGGCGTGCTTTATGAGAGTTACCTCCATCCAATCACGATCCTCTCGACGCTGCCCTCGGCGGGCGTAGGCGCGATTGCCGCTTTGATGATTTGCGGGAACGATCTCAATGTCATCGCCTTAATCGGCATCATTTTGTTGATCGGAATCGTTAAGAAAAACGCGATTATGATGATCGACTTCGCGCTTGACGCCCAGCGCAACGAGCAGCAGCCGGCCGCTGCGGCGATCTATCAGGCCTGCCTGCTGCGCTTTCGTCCGATCATGATGACCACGATGGCGGCGCTGCTCGGCGGTCTGCCTCTGGCGCTGGGTACCGGTACCGGTTCGGAGCTGCGCCGGCCGCTGGGTATCGCGATTGTCGGCGGCCTGCTGCTGAGCCAGGTACTCACGCTTTACACCACGCCGGTAATTTTTCTCGCTTTCGATCGTTTGGCGCATCGGATGGGGTCTCGCCGCGAAGGCGATGCGCCGTCCGAAACGCCGCGCCGGACGCAAGCCGCATGAATTTATCCGAAACCTTCATCCGCAATTCGGTCGCGACCACGCTGCTGACGATCGCGATCGCGCTGGCGGGGGTAATCGCATTTCGGATGCTGCCGGTGGCGCCGCTGCCGGAGGTCGAGTTTCCGACCATCATGGTCAGCGCCAGCCTGCCCGGCGCCAGCCCGGAAACGATGGCTTCATCGGTAGCTACCCCGCTCGAGCGTCAGTTCGGACGTATCGCGGGCCTTACCGAGCTGACCTCGACCAGTACCCTGGGATCCACCGCGATCGTCCTGCAGTTTGATTTGAATCGTGACATCGATGCCGCCGCGCGCGACGTACAGGCCGCGATCAATGCCGCCCGCAGTCAATTGCCGTCTGACCTGCCGAATAATCCGCAATACCGAAAGGTTAACCCGGCCGACGCGCCAATTCTGATTTTCGCGCTGACTTCCGATCGGGTGACGCGCACACAGATGTATGATGCGGCGTCGTCCGTTCTCGCGCAGAAACTTTCCCAGCTTCAAGGTGTCGGCCAGGTGATCGTCGGTGGCGCCGCACTGCCAGCGGTGCGGGTCGAGCTGAATCCGACGCAACTCAACAATTACGGAATCGGACTCGAGGACGTGCGGACCGTGCTCAGTCGCGCCAACGCGAACCGGCCCAAGGGCGAACTCGGCGACGGCACCAATTCATGGCCGCTGGCCACCACCGATCAGCTACTGAAAGCCCCTCAGTATCGCCCGCTGATCGTCAGCTATCACAATGGCGCGGCGGTGCAGCTTTCCGATCTTGCACAGGTCAACGACTCGATGGAGGACGTGCGCACCGCGGGCGTCTACAACAGCCAGCCCGCCGTGATGCTGATCATATTCAAACAACCGGGCGCCAACATTATCGATACGGTGGACAATGTGCTGGCCTCGATGCCGCAGTTGTCGGCCACCATCTCGCCGGCGATCAAGCTGTCGGTGGCGCTCGATCGCACCACCACGATTCGCGCCTCGGTTCACGATGTCGAGATCACGCTGCTGATCTCGATTTTGCTGGTGGTGATGGTGGTCTTCCTGTTTCTGCGTAACCTGCGCGCCACGCTGATTCCCGGAATTGTGGTGCCGCTTTCGCTGATCGGCACCTTCGGCGTGATGTACCTGGGCGGCTACAGTATCGACAACCTCTCGCTGATGGCGCTCACGGTCGCGACCGGCTTCGTCGTGGACGATGCCATCGTGATGATCGAGAACATCGTCCGCTTCATCGAGCAGGGCGTGCCGCCGCTCACGGCCGCATTCAGGGGTGCCAAGCAGATCGGCTTCACCATCGTCTCGCTGACGGTCTCGCTGGTCGCGGTGTTCATCCCGCTCTTGTTCATGACCGGGGTGGTCGGCCTGCTGTTCCGCGAGTTCGCGATCACGCTGACGGTCTCGGTCGTGGTCTCGGCCCTGGTGTCGCTGACCTTGACGCCGATGCTGAGCGGGCGGCTGCTGCGGCCGATCGAGCAGGAACGGCCGGGGCGGCTCGCACGCGCGTCCGAGGCCGGGTTCCGCGCAGCACTCGGCTGCTACCGCCGCACGCTGCACTGGTCGCTCGGGCGCGAACGGCTGATGCTGCTGATCGCAGCGGGAACGCTGGTCGGCACCGTGCTGCTGTACCTGGTGGTGCCGAAGGGTTTTTTGCCGCAGCAGGACACCGGGATCGTGACCGCCGTGCTGGAGGCGTCGCAGACCGCCTCGGTCGCGCGCATGGGCGCGTTGCAGCAACAGGTGGCAGGGGTGATCCGCGCCGATCCGGCGGTGCAGGACGTCGCATCTTTCGTCGGCGCCGGCACGATCAACGCAACGCCCAACACCGGCCAGATCACGATCGCGCTGAAGCCGGTCGGGCAGCGCGCGCCGGTGCAGACCGTGATTGCCCGCCTCGACGCCCGGCTGCGAGGCATTCCCGGCGT
>DAHVFB010000028.1 GCA_027317185.1 Deltaproteobacteria bacterium | reverse complement strand
TAGCGATCGAGCACGCCGGTTTCGGCCAGTTCGATCGCAAGATTAAGCGCGGTCTGACCGCCGACGGTGGGCAGCAGCGCGTCGGGCCGCTCGCGTTCGATGATCTTTGCGATCGCCTCGGCGGTCATCGGCTCGATATAGGTGCGGTCGGCCATCTCGGGGTCGGTCATGATGGTCGCCGGATTCGAGTTGACCAGAATCAGGCGCAGCCCCTCTTCGCGCAAAGCCTTGAGCGCCTGCGTCCCTGAATAATCGAACTCACAGGCCTGACCGATAACGATCGGACCCGAACCAATCAGCAGAACCGATTTAATATCTTGACGAAGCGGCAAAGCGGTATCCCGAATCGAACAGCTCAGATGGGTTGAACATGAGGTCTCGTAACTTCAGGCTTCCTGTGCTTCCTGAACGGCCACGCGATCGAGCGCATCCGCACCATAGCGCGGGAACGCATCGATCAAACGGCGAAAGCGCGTAAACAGATAGCCCGCGTCGTGCGGACCGGGAGAGGCTTCCGGATGGTACTGCACCGAGAAAAACGGTATGCCGGTACCGCGCAAGCCCTCGACGGTTTTGTCATTCAAGTTCAGATGCGACAGTTCGGATCGTCCGTCAAGCGAATCGGCGGCGACCGCAAAGCCATGGTTCTGCGAAGTTATCTCAACGCGATTGGTTTTCAGATCTTTCACCGGATGGTTAGCGCCATGATGGCCGAAGCCCAGTTTATAGGTACGGCCGCCGAGCGCGAGACCTAAAATCTGATGGCCCAGGCAGATACCGAAAATCGGCTTTTTTCCGATCAGATTAGCGACCGTATCGCGGGCGTAGGGTACGGCGGCGGGATCGGCTGGTCCATTTGAAAGAAATACGCCATCGGGATTGAGCGCCAGTATCTCATCGGCGCTGGCGAACGCCGGCATCACTTTGACGCGAAAGCCCACGGCGACCAGACGCCGCAGAATATTGCGCTTGATACCATAATCGACCGCGACCACCAGCGGCCCATCGCGATTTTTATCGGTCGCGCGACGGTATCCGCTGCCCAGTTCCCACTCGCCCAGTTCCCAATCATACGGTTCTTTGCAGGTCACCTCGCGCACCAGGTCCAGGCCTTCGAGGCCTGGCGCGGCTTTGGCGCGCGCGACCAGATTGGCGGTATCGAGATCGATGCTCGAAATGATCGCCTGCTGCGCGCCATGGGTCCGGATATGGCGCACCAGCGCACGCGTATCGATCCCCTCGATACCGGCGACGCCGGCCCGCTCCAGATACTTGCCAAGCGCCATCGTCGATCGCCAGTTCGACGGCCGCGGCCAATACTCCCTTACCACGAAACCTTCGACATACACGCGATCGGATTCAGCGTCTTCTTTGTTGATCCCTACATTGCCGATTTCAGGATAAGTCATGCACACGACTTGCCCCTTGTATGAGGGATCGGTCAGCACTTCTTGATACCCGGTCATGGCGGTGTTGAACACCAGCTCGCCAAGACGCTCGCCGGTCGCACCGAAGGCCCGGCCCGTGAAAATCGTTCCATCGGCCAAAGCGAGAATAGCGGCGCGAGTTTTCATTTCGATTCCTGCTGCGCCTGATACACGATTTCGCCTCCGACCACGGTCATCGTCGCTTTTCCTTTGAGCGTCATTCCGGCAAATGGGGTATTGCGGCCTTTCGAAAACAATTTAGCAGACTCTACCGTCCATCGCAGTTCAGGATCGATAATCGTGAGGTCCGCCATTGCGCCGCGCGCGAGCGTGCCGGCCTGGGTGAGGCGCAACAGACGCGCGGGATTGAGCGCCATCAGTTCCACCATGCGCGACGGCGTGATAACCGATCGATGCACCAGCGAGAGCGCCAGTCCGAGCGCGGTCTCAAGCCCGATTACGCCATTGGCGGCCGCCGTCATCGCGTGTGCTTGCGTGGACGCCAGGCGGCAATCGCGGGCGACGGGATCGCACGGAAAGCATCCCTTTAACAAGGCGGCGTTTTTCGATCCGGGATCGTGCGGCGCGTGATCGGTCGCAATCATATCGATCGTCGCGTCGGCCAGCGCCGCTTCCAGCGCGTTCACGTCCTCGATACCGCGCAGCGGAGGATTCATTTTCGCATCGGCGCCGAAGCGCATCACAGCACTGTCGTGCAGCGTAAAATGATGAGGCGTCACCTCGCAGGTCACCTCCGCCCCGCTTTTGCGCGCGGCACGAATTACTTCGATCGACTCGGCAGTGGACACATGGGCGATATGCACCGGCGCGCCATTGCCGATCGCCAGCGCGAGATCGCGGCTGACCCGCGCCGATTCGGCGCGCACCGGAATTCCGCCGAGTCCCAGCGCCATGGCCGTCGCACCTTCATTGATCGCGCCCGCCGAAGACAGTTCGCGTTCCTCTTCATGCAGCGAGATGGCGAACCCGATTCGCTTCATATGGTCGTAAGCGCCCAGCAGCAATGGTTCGTCATCGACCGGCATGCCGTCATCGGAAAACAGGCGCGCGCCCGCCGCCGCCATCTCGTCGTAGTTCACCGGTTCGCGTCCGAGCAACCCTTTCGACACCGCCGATACCGGTATCAGCCGCGCCGCGCCCACTCGCCGCGCCGCTTCGAGCATGTAACGGGTAATTTCCGGCGAATCGTTGACCGGCGAGGTATTGGCCATGGCAGCCACGGTAGTGAAACCGCCGGCCGCGGCAGCACGCAAACCCGATTCGATGGTTTCCTTTTCGGGAAAGCCGGGGTCGCGCAGATGTACGTGCGGATCTATCAGGCCCGGTGTTACCCAGCGCCCGGTGGCGTCGATCACCTGCGCCTCAGCGACATTACCGAGCGTCCCGCGCAGCGCCACCTCGACAATCCTGCCATCCTCGATCAAGACGTCGTAATTGCCGTCGAGACCCTGCCCCGGATCGACTATGCGGCCATCTCTGATCAACAGGCGATTCATTGCGCGACGGCCGGCTCCTTCATGGAATCCAGAATTGAATAAATAACCACGCGATCGGACGATTTCCGATGAGCATCGGCAGGGCTCGAATCGAGCCGCACCAAAACCCGCTCGGAACGCACGGTCGGAATATTTTTGCCGACGTAATTCGGACGAATAGGAATCGCGTGATGGCCACGATCGATCAGGACGGCAAGGCTGGCGGCAGCCGGACGCCCGCGCTGCCACAACAGCGCCATGGCACGTTGCACGGTCCATCCGGTGTTGATCACGTCGTCAATCAGCACCACCGTCCGCCCGGAGATATCAATTTCGTCACCGCCATCAACCATTCTGAGGGGATCGCTGCCACTGTATACGTCAATCGAAATGCAGGGCGGCCGCACCGAGGTGCGCGCCTCAATCAGTTCGCGCAAGCGCATCGCGAGGATGGTGCCGCGGCTGAAAATTCCGGCAATCACCATGTTGCCCGGATCGGCAGTCCCGGCAATTATCTGCCCGGCGAGATCATCGAGCGTGCGCGAGATCCCTGCGGCATTCATGATTTCGCGTTGCGGGCCGCGCCGGTACGGTTCGTAGCCGCTCTCTTCGGCCTGCTTCACGGTTTCGAACACCGCCAGCGAACCTTCTTCGATCCACTGCCGCACGTACCCGCGCAGATTATCGTCGAATCGATAGTAGCGATGGGTGCGGACGTGGCCCACGAACTCCGCGCCCAGTTCACGTTCGCAAAAATCGCAGCGCAGCATCAGACGCGATCGATCGGGGTTGCGAGCCAGCGTGAAGCGGGGCGTGAGATAGGCGCTCTCGTGCCGGGTAATACAGTTGACGTTGGCGCAGCGCACGGCCGGTTGAGGAGAAAAGCGCGGCGCCTCGGGTGCGATCGGCGTACGCGCTGCGCGCTGTGAAGCCTGTTCCAGCAGCCATGCGATAAGCGCCATCCGGACTGGCACCCCGGCCGCGGCCTGCTCGAAATATGCGGCGCGCGGGTCGGCATCCAATTCGTAGGCGAGTTCATCGGTGCGCGGCAGCGGATGCATTACGACCGCGGCCTGAGTGCGCGTGGTCTTAAGCGCGCGAGCATCGAAATGCACGTAAGCCTCGGCTCCCGCGCCCTTGTCGGGCAGGCGCTCGCGCTGAAGCCGCGTGACGTAAAAGGCATCGAGCGCCGCGGGCGCCTCGCCGCTGGGGATTTTCGCGAGCGGCAGATCGGAGGTGAATAAGGCCATCTGATGCGGGGCACTAGGGGTGAGATAGAGCGCATCGAGTCCACCATCGCCCGCCAGCGATGAAAGCTCGCTGATGCTGACGGTGGAAAAACAGTAATTGCGCTCGACCGCGATCCGCTCCAGCACGTATTCGGGTACTTCCATCCCGGCCTGCGGCACCGCCACGATATTCGCGCCGAAACGCGCAAGCGCATAGATCAGCGAATGCACGGTGCGACCGAACTTGAGGTCGCCACAGATGGCGATGGTCAGGCCCTTAAGCCGGCCCTTGCGTTTGCGCAGGATGTACAGGTCGCACAAGGTCTGGCTCGGATGCTCGCGGCTGCCATCGCCGGCATTGAAGAGCGGACAGGCGGCGTATTCGGCCGCCACCCTCGCCGCGCCATCGCGCGGATGGCGCAGGACGATCAGGTCGGCATAGGCGCTAACCACCCGCACCGTGTCGGCCAGACTTTCGCCCTTGGCGGCTGAACTGGCATGCATGTCGGCGGAGCTGATCACCGAACCGCCTAACCGATGCATCGCGGATTCGAAGCTGAGCCGGGTGCGGGTTGAGGGTTCGTAAAACAGGGTCGCCATGATCAGGCCATGGGCCAGCGTACATTTTTCGCCGCTTTCGAGGGCGGCGGAAAACTGATCCGCGAGGACGAAGATGCGCTCGATCTCGGCTTGCGAGAAATCCTCGATCGAAACCAGGTCATGCTTGGGAAGACGCATGTTCAAACCGTCTGCCGCAGTTCGCCCATCACGACGGCGTCAAGTCCGTCGACTTCCTCGACTCTGACGTAAACCCGCTGGCCGATAGCCGCATGAATGTTCTTGCCTACATAATCGGCGCGGATCGGTAGCTCGCGCTCGCCACGATCGACCAGCACCGCCAGTTGCACCGATTCGGGACGCCCAAGGTCGGCGATCGCGTCGAGCGCGGCGCGCACCGTGCGTCCGGTGTAGAGCACGTCATCGACCAGCACAACTTTTTTTCCATCGAGCGAAAATGGCACGTGACGCCCCAGAAGTTGTGGTCCACCGCCGTCGGCGCGGCTGTCGTCGCGATAAGATGATATATCGAGCGTGCCGACCGGAATTTGGGCTATCCCGCCGGTGGGCAACGCGCGCGCCAATCGCTCGGCCAGATACACCCCGCGCCGCACGATTCCGATCAGAACCAGATTCGCCAGGTCGCCATTATGTTCCTGTATTTCGTGAGCAATCCGCTTGATCGCGCGGCTCATACCGGGCGCATCCAGAGCCAATGGAGCATCGGCGGCCAACTAATGCATCCCCCGGACGGAATCTGTCTGGATGGAACCAGAAGCTGCGCAAGCAAGCGAAAAAAAACCCGGCGCGCAAAAGCGGCCGGGCAATAATGCATATACTCTCATCTGTTCACCTTCCCGCCCTCTCAGTGGCGAATTAAAGGTTATCTATTTTCTATAAGCCTGGTGGATTACGGTCAAGTAGATCCGCGGTTTTCACTGTTTGATCGGCGAAATACGGGATTTTTCGTGGCGCTCAGAATGACAGCACGGGCATCCCGGAAATGGCCGGCCAGCGCGGCGGCTCAGCCGCGGCCACGCCGTTCGATCTTGCGCACGCGCTCTTCCTGATCGCGAGTCTGTATCGTGATGCGGTCGTCGAAGCGTTCAAATTTTTTGTCGAGCGCCGCGATCAGCTTGTTAGCCTTCTTCATCTCGGCTTCGAGCTTTTTGGCGACGGTCTCGGCCGAGCCATTCAGATCGGCTTTAAGTCTTCCGGCGGTCTTTGTCAGCTCAGCGGCAAAGCGCCCTTTGCTATCCTCAACGCCGGTCTGGGTGGCGGTAATTCCGCCGCGCAGCGCCTGTT
Source organism: Deltaproteobacteria bacterium (assembly GCA_027317185.1). Classification (GTDB taxonomy): domain Bacteria; phylum Desulfobacterota; class Binatia; order Binatales; family Binataceae; genus JAJPIG01. The sequence continues at coordinate 28,496 of DAHVFB010000028.1, read as the reverse complement.
CTGAAAGCCCAATGCGCTCGCCAAGCTCGACGCGGCTTTTGCCTAATTCTTCGCCCAGCCGGACCAACTCGGCGGAAAGATCCTGCCGCAAACTGGCCACTTGACCGCGATTAACGGCAATCTGCTCGGAAAGAAACCTGATTTGCCGGCCAACCTCGGTGAATTGACCGCGGATTTCCTCGCGCAGACTATCGATACCACCGCCGAATCCCGTAACCGCCTCGAGCACCAGGTCGAAGCGCGCGCCCAGATGTTCCAGCAGTGCGCCGGTTCTGCCGTTAGCGTCGTCGTTCAAGTTGGCCCCCTTACTAATGGATCAGCATTCCGAACCGGCTCCATCGCACCGGAAGCAATGAATTGCCATCGCTGTCCCATGACCAATAGATCACCAGCGCTTTTCCCTCAACCGCATCGATATTGACGAATCCCCAGAAGCGGCTGTCGTAACTATGGTCGCGATTATCGCCCATCATGAACAGTTTCCCCGGCGGCACCACCACCGGCCCGAAATTATCGCGCGGCGAAAGTCGAACGCGATCACGCGACGACAGTTCGTAGGAGCCATGGGGATCGTTCATCGGCGAGCCGTTCAAATACACCTTGCCATCTTTAACCGCGACGCTGTCGCCCGCCACCCCGATCACGCGCTTGATAAAATCCTTGGTGTTATCCATCGGAAAAACAAACACCACCACGTCCCCACGATGCACCCGGCCCAGGCGCATCAGGTAGCGTCCATACGGTATTTCGCCGGCCAAGGGAGTAAGACCGAAAAGCGAATCAGGCATCCGCAGGCCATAGGCAAGCTTGTTGACCAGCAGATGATCGCCAATCAACAAGGTCGGCTCCATCGAACCTGAAGGAATCTTATAGGCCTGGATCAGGAAGCTGCGGATAACCAGCGCCAGCAGAATCGCAATTCCGAACGCTTCGCCATATTCGCGCAGCGCCGATTTGCGCGGCTCCTCGGCGTTGCGTGGCGCTGGCTTCACGGAAGGCGGTGGTTTTGAAAAGCTGCGGACCGGCTCGGCCACGCGTACACCTATCGCTCGACCTTCAGGAGCGCCAGAAACGCTTCCTGAGGCAATTCAACGCGGCCTACCTGCTTCATCCGTTTCTTTCCTTCCTTCTGCTTCTCAAGCAATTTACGCTTACGCGTTATGTCTCCACCATAGCATTTCGCGGTGACGTTCTTGCGCAACGCCTTAACGGTCTCACGTGCAATCACCTTGCTCCCGACCGAAGCCTGGATCGCCACTTCGAACATCTGGCGCGGAATCACTTCGCGCATCTTCTCGCACAGTATGCGTCCGCGTTCGTAGGCCTTGTCCCGGTGAACGATCACCGAGAGCGCGTCCACCGCCTCGCCATTTATGAGGACATCCAATTTAACCAGATGGCCCGCGCGGAAGTCCAGAAACTCATAATCGAGCGAGGCATAGCCGCGGCTCAGCGACTTGAGGCGGTCATAAAAATCGAACACGATTTCCGCCAGCGGCAATTCGTACTGGAGAATCACGCGGTTGGAGCCGGCGTATTTAAGATCGCGCCGAGCGCCACGCCGTTCCTCGCACAGCGTCATCATGGCGCCCACAAATTCTTCGGGCACATAGATCGACGCAGTGATAAACGGTTCCTCGATCATTTCGATCACGGACTCGTCGGGCAGCCGGGACGGATTGTCGACCATCATGGTTTCGCCGGCAAGGGTAATTACGCGATAGGCGACGGTCGGCGCGGTCACGATCAGGTTGAGCCCGTGTTCGCGCTCGAGACGCTCCTGCGCAATTTCCATGTGCAGCAGCCCGAGAAATCCGGCGCGAAAACCGAAGCCCAGCGCCTGGGAGCTTTCCGGCTCGAAGATCAGGCTGGCATCGTTGAGCCGCAGCTTTTCGATCGCATCGCGCAGCGCGCCATATTGGTTCGCTTCCGATGGATACATCCCGGCGAATACCATCGGTTTCAGTTCCTTGAAACCGATGAGCGGTTCCAAGGCCGGATGCTCGGCAGCGGTGATAGTGTCGCCGACCCGCATGTCGCTGACCGCCTTGATCCCGCCCACGATGAACCCGACTTCGCCGGGTCCCAGCGCCGCGCTCGGTTGCTGATGGGGCGTGAAGTAGCCGAGCCGCATCACCTCGCCCTGCTTGCCGGTGGCCATCAGGCGAATTTTCATACCGTCGTGGAACTCGCCGTCGAAAACGCGAATCAGGCCGATGACACCCTCGTAGGAGTCGTACCAGCTATCGAAAATCAGCGCGCGAACCGAATCTGCCGATCGCGCGGGCGGCGGCGGCATCCGGGTCACGATCGCCTCGAGCACTTCATCAATCCCGACGCCCTCTTTGGCGCTGGTCAGAATCGCACCGCTCGCATCGAGGCCGATCACCTCTTCGATCTGCCGCCGGGTGCGATCGACATCGGCGCCGGGCAGATCGATCTTGTTGATCACCGGGACAATTTCGAGGCCATGATCGAGCGCGAGGTAGACGTTGGCGAGGGTCTGCGCTTCCACTCCCTGGCTGGCGTCGACCACCAGCAACGCGCCTTCGCAGGCCGCCAGACTGCGCGAAACCTCGTAAGCGAAATCAACGTGGCCGGGCGTATCGATCAGATTCAGGACGTAATTTTTGCCATCCTTGGCGGCATAGTTCAAACGTACGGCCTGCGCCTTGATCGTGATTCCGCGTTCGCGTTCGAGGTCCATCGAGTCAAGGAACTGCTCGCGGGACTCGCGTTTGCTGAGCGCGCCGGTGCGCTCCAAAATCCGATCGGCGAGGGTCGACTTACCATGATCGATATGGGCGATAATCGAGAAATTGCGAATCAGGTGCGGGTCGGTCATTCCGGGACGGCCTCAACTACTCACGGAGGCGCGCTGTTTGAAGAAATTAAAAGTCTCGCGTAACCCGTCGGCCAGCGTAACCTGTGGACGCCAATCAAGCATCTTGGCCGTGCGCGCCGGTGAGATTACCGATCGCCGCTGCTCGCCCGCCCGCTTTGGGCGATGTTCTGGCGCGCTAGCGCGGCTGGATACGGCGGCAAGTTCCTCGTACAGGCGGTTGACGCTGCTCTCAATTCCGGTGCCGATGTTAAACGCGCCGGTGGCGTTCGCTTGGATAGCCGCCAGGTTCGCGCGGACTATATCGCCGACGAAAACGTAATCGCGGGTTTGGTCGCCATCGCCATAAATCGTAACCGGCTGACCGGCCAGCATCCGGCCACAGAAAATCGCCACCACTCCGGCCTCGCCATGCGGATCCTGGCGCGGGCCATAGACGTTCGCGTAGCGCAGCGCGGTGTATTCCAGCCCATATTCCGCGCGATAAAAAAACAGATACTTTTCGGTGGCGAGCTTGGCGACGCCATAGGGACTTACCGGCCGCAGCGGATGATCCTCATCGCAGGGAAAGCTCTCCTGCTCGCCGTAAATCGCACCGCCGGTGGAAGAAAAGATCACCCGCTTGAGGCCGTTGCGCCGTCCGGCTTCCACCAGATTCAGAAATCCGACCAGGTTGACCGCGGCGTCGAAGGCCGGATCGGCCACCGATCGGCGCACATCCATCTGGGCGGCCAGATGATATACCACCTCGGGTTGCTCCTGGCTCACGATCTGATTGATCGCATCGGCGTTGCGCAAATCGGCCTGATGAAAGCGCGCCGCGGCATTGATCTGCGTGCGCTTGCCCGACGAGAAATCGTCGATCACCGCGGTTTCGTGACCCGCGCCAATCAGGGCATCAACCGTATGCGAGCCGATAAAGCCGGCTCCGCCAGTCACCAGAATGCGCATCCGAAGTCCTTATACCGGGGGGCGTCCGATCGAAAAATAACGGAATTCAAGCGCCTTCATCAGCGCCGGATCGTACAGATTGCGGCCATCGAAAATCACTGGTTGCTTCAGTTCAGTACGAATCCGCTGGAAATTCGGATGGCGAAACTCGTTCCACTCCGTCAGGATCAGCAGCGCATCGGCGCCGCTCAACGCCTCGTAGTTGGTTCTATGATAGCTGATCCGGCCGCCGAAAACCCGGCGCGCATTTTCGAGCGCCTCCGGATCGTGCGCCCGCACCTGCGCCCCGGCTTTGAGCAGCTGTTCGATCACCACCGCGGACGGCGCCTCGCGCATATCGTCGGTGCGTGGCTTAAAGGCCAGCCCCCAGATAGCGAACGTTCGATCGCTCAGGTCGGCACCAAAATACTGCTTGACCAGTTCTGGCAACAGATTCTTTTGCCGATCGTTAACTTCCTCGGCGGCACGCAACAAACCAAAATCGAGATGGTGCTGGGCGGCGGTGTGAATCAGCGCCTGCACATCCTTGGGGAAGCACGAACCGCCGTACCCGGCGCCGGGGAAAAGAAATTGCGATCCGATACGGCGATCGGAGCCGAGGCCGCGCCGCACCTCATTGATCTCGGCGCCCACCGCCGAACATAGATTCGCCATATCATTGATAAACGAGATGCGCAGCGCGAGCATCGCATTACAGGCATATTTGGTCAGTTCCGCCGAGCGCGGATGCATTACCAGAATTGGATTGTCGGTGCGCACGAATGGTGAATGTATCTCACGCAGGATCGCGGTCGAGCGCTCGCTCTCGCTGCCGATAATCACCCGATCGGGCCGCATGAAATCCTCGATTGCGGATCCTTCCTTTAAAAACTCCGGGCACGAGCAGATCTCCACTCGATCGATATCCAGCTGTCTGGCGAGTGCCTGCAGCTTATCGTTGGTGCCGACCGGCACCGTGCTCTTGACCGCCATCACATGGTAGCCGTCGGCGGCCCGCAGCACATCTTCGGCGGCGCGTAACACGCCATTGAGGTCCGCGGCGCCATCGGCACCCATCGGCGTGCCCACGGCGAGAAACGAGACCAGCGATTGTTTAATCGATCCCGCCAGATCGGTGGTGAAATGCAGGCGGCCTTCGTTGGCGTTGCGCCGAACCAGTTCCTCGAGTCCCGGCTCGTAGATCGGAACCTTGCCGGCCTTGAGCTGGTCGATTCGATTCTCATCGATATCGATGCAGATCACCTCGTTGCCGCTTTCGGCAAAGCAGGTGCCGCTTACCAGCCCGACATAGCCTGTCCCCACAACCGCTATATTCATCCGATAACTTCCCCGAGTGGTCCTGCCTAAAATTCTTCCTTGATCAGATAGATCGGTTTGTGCTGCGACTCGTGATAGGTGCGCGTCAGCATCTCACCCAGCAGGCCGAGGCTCACGAACTGCACGCCGACCACCAACAGCAACACCGCCAGCAGCAGTGCGGGACGGGCGGCCAGCGGATCGCCGAGAATTACCTTTTCGAACACCAGGATGCCGGTCCATAGCGCGCCGGCCAATGCCAGCGTCACGCCGATCGCGCCAAAGACCTGGATTGGCCGGGTCGAATATCCCGAGAGAAACCGGACCGTGATCAGGTCGAGGAAGGTGCGCAGAATCCTGCCGGGACCATACTTCGAATGGCCCCATCGCCGCGGTCTGAAACCGACTTCGACTTCGGTGATCTGCGCCCCGAGTTCCGCTGCGATCGCGGGGACGAAACGATGCATCTCGCCGTAGAGCATCAGTTGGCGCGCGAGCGTTCCGCGATAGGCCTTCAGCGTGCATCCGTAATCATGCAGCTTAACGCCCGTAAAACTTGAAATGAGATGGTTGGCCACCACCGATGGCAGCCGCCGCGTGATCCGCGAGTTCCGCCATCGTTCGGTCCGCCATCCGCTGGCGAGGTCGTAGCCCTCGTGCTCGACTTTGGCCAACAGCCGCGGAATATCGGCCGGTTCGTTTTCGCCGTCACCGTCGATTGCGATTACGTAATCGCCGGTGGAATTATGCAGACCGCAGGCGAGCGCCGCAGTTTGTCCCGAGTTGCGCGCCAGCCGGATTACGCGGACGTGAGCATCGCCGGCCTTGATTCTGCGCAGCTCGTCCGTGCTGCCGTCGGTACTGCCATCGTCGACGAAAATCAGTTCGTAGGATCGCTCAAGCGCGCCCATTACCGCCGTCAATTCCTGATGCAGGGGTTCGAGATTGTTCCGCTCGTTAAAGAGCGGAATCACTACTGAGAGTTCCATTTCGTATGCTGCGAATCGGTCAATTCGACGAAGGCCCGATAGCGCGCGTCGATAGTCTCCCAGCTCAGGTCGGACAGGCGATCGAGCGAAAAGCGCTCGACCACGAATGATCCCATCACACTACCGTAGACCACCGCCTTTCTCAGCACCGGCTCGGAGACTTTGCCGCTGCGGGCGATAAAGCCCATGAAGCCGCCAGCGAACGTATCGCCCGCGCCAGTCGGATCGATCACCTCTTCAAGCGGATAGGCAGGCACCGCGAACATCGACTCCGGGCTAAACAGCAAAACGCCATATTCACCACGCTTCACCAGCACGGTCTTGGGACCCATCTTGAGGATCGCGCGCCCGGCCTTGACCAGATTGTGCTCCTGCGCCAGCAGCTTGGCCTCCTGATCGTTGAGCGTGAGAATATCGACCTTCGCCAGCATTTTGATCAGCGCGGCGCGCTCGGTGTTTATCCAATGGTCCATGGTGTCGGCCGCGACCACTTTCGGATTGGTCATCTGGGACAGCACGCGCGATTGCAGTTGCGGCGAGATGTTGGCGAGGAACAGGTAGTCGGCGCGGCGCTGGTCGGGCAACAGATCGGGGGAGAAATCGGCGAAGACATTGAGCGCCAGATGCAGCGTGTCGCGCTGATTCATGTCCTCGTGATAGCGCCCGTGCCAGCGAAAGGTTTCGCCCTTTTCATGCACCAGGCCACGGATATCGACGTTTCGGTCAGTAAAAAACTTAACGTCGTCGCTTTTGAAATCCTCGCCCACCACCGCGACCATGCTGACCGGCGCAAAAAATCGCGCGGCGACCGAAAAGAAACTGGCCGAGCCGCCGAGCGCGTCCGCGATCCGTCCATGCTGCGTCTCGACGGTGTCATATCCGATACTGCCAACCACCACGATACTCATCTGCGTACCTGCTTTTCGCCTACTGGCGCTTTAAGTATTTCCCGACAATCAGATTCAGGCCGGCCGCTGCCTTCGGCGGAATTACCGACGGGTCGGTGATGATTGCGCCGTCAAGCGCCCGCGGACAGGGACAGCTCCGATCCAGCGCATCGAGCCGGCGCGCCAGATTTGCGATCGCTTTTTGCGCCAGCTCGACGTTGAGTTTCATCACGCGCAGGATTTCACCGATATCCACCGCCGCGACGCTCTGATGCCAGCAATCGAAATCGGTCACCAGCACCAGCGTGGCGAAACATAGCTCGGCCTCGCGCGCGAGGCGCGCCTCCTGCATCGCGGTCATGCTGATAACGTCCACGCCCCAACTCCGGAACAGGTTCGATTCGGCGCGGCTTGAAAACTGCGGTCCCTCGATACAGAAATAGGTGCCGCCATCTTTCACGGTCGCATCCGCCGCCCGCGCCGCCGCGACCAGTTCACGGCTGAGCGGCGCGCAGACCGGATCGGCGAGCGAAACGTGACCGACGATACCATCGCCAAAGAAGGTCGAGGGCCGCCGAAACGTGCGATCGATAAACTGGTCGGGCACCATCAGGTCGCCCGGCTTGAGGTCCTCGCGCATGCTGCCGGCGGAGCTGATCGAGACCAGATACTCGACGCCGAGCTGCTTCAGTCCATGGATATTGGCGCGGTAGTTAATTTCGCTGGGCAGCAGCCGATGGCCGCGGCCGTGGCGCGAGAGGAATACCACTTCGGTGTCGCCGATCGATCCGCGAAAGTATGGATCCGACGGGCGGCCGAACGGGGTATCGAGATCGATCTGCTCGACTCGTTCGAGCGTCTTCATCTGATAGAAGCCGCTGCCGCCGATCACTCCCAGGGTTTTTTTTGCCATTGTGATTAATGAATTCGGCCGGCCTGATCTTTCGGCCCGACGCCCGGCCTTGCTCCCTCCCCTCGTCCCTGTCGCGATTCGACCGCTGACTCCGGCTGATGCTGCTGTGGACCGCGCTCGGCATAAAGCTGTCCGCATGCCGCTGCGATATCGCGGCCACGGCTCTCGCGCAGGGTTGCGGTCAAATTACCCTGCCGTAGTACGGCAAGAAAGTCCTCCACCGTGGCGCGCGCGCTAGGTTTGAACCGCGACCCCGGAAACGGATTGAAGAACAGCAGGTTGATCTTCGCCCGCAGCGGCCTGAGCAGCTTGATCAATCTGGCGGCATCTTCCGGCGAATCGTTCATCCCAGCAAGCATCACGTATTCGAAGGTGATCCGGTTACGCCGGGCGATCGGCAGCCGGGCGCAGGCGGCCAACAGATCAGCAATCGGGAAGCGCTGATTGATCGGCATGATTCGGCTGCGCACCTCGTCAGTGGTGGCATGCAGCGACACCGCCAGATTCACCTGGAAATCAGCCATCAGGGTTTCCATGCCGGTAATCAGGCCGACGGTGGAGACCGTGATTCGCCGTGGCGAGATACCAAGTCCCCAGTCCGCACTGATGATCTTCAATGCGCGCGCCAGGCGCGGATAATTCGCCAATGGCTCGCCCATGCCCATGAAGACGAAATTGGTGAAGCGATCATCCGCAGTGATTTCGCGTCTGGCCACCAGTATCTGGCCGGCGATTTCCGCGGCGGTGAGGTTGCGATGGAGCCCCATCTGAGCGGTGGCGCAAAATTCACAGGCCATCGCGCAGCCAACCTGAGTGGACAGGCACAGCGTAAGGCGTCTGTCAGCCGGGATTATCACGCTCTCGATCGCTTCGTTGCCCGCCAGCGTGAGCAACAGCTTGCAGGTGCCGTCCTCCGCTCGCGAGGCAGTGGTGCGGGGCAGGTCGGCCGTGAATCGCTGGCTCAGACGGGCGCGCAACGCGGCCGGGATGTCGCGCATTGCGTCGAAGGATTCGGCGCCGACGCCCCACAGCCAGCGCATTATCTGGCGGGCGCGAAAAGTGCGCTCGCCCTCCGCCACGACCTCCCGTTCCAGCTCTTCGAGTGCGAGTTCGCGAACGTCGCGCCGCATAATCGCCGGCGCAGGCATAATATCAGCGGAGTTTTTCACGTTTGGGATATTGTAACAGAGCCTGCGGGTGACAAATCCGTCATCCCGGCTGTCAGAGATAAGTCAGCAGCTCGTATGCGAAATAAATAAACAGGCACAACAGCACGAATTCATCGATCCACAGCACGCAATGCCGAATCAGTCCTTCGGGAAGCAGGCGCTGGACCACATAGCCGACCAGCCAGAACATCACGACCGCCACGATTACGGCGCTCGTATGATGCGTCAATAGTTTGATCGCGTCCAGGTTGACCCAGGTTGCAATTCCGTGGCCTTCGAACAGGACCTGCCTGAAAGGACCGGGGAATACGGCGCGCATCGCGTCTATGGCGCCCGCCTTATGAAGGGCGGCCTCGACCGTGATCGGCGAAGCCGCCAGCCGGTGAAGGACCGCCGGTCAAACTATATCGAGCGTGCGAAAGAAAAACGGAATCTCACGTGATGCGGTTTCGGGCGCATCGGAACCATGCGCGGCATTTTGCTCAACATCGACGCCGAACTTCTTGCGGATTGTTCCCGCCGCCGCCTTGGCCGGATCGGTGGCGCCCATCAGATCGCGCCAACGCGCAATCGCGCCCTCGCCTTCCAATACCATCACCACCACCGGACCGGATGACATATAGGCGCACAACGACGCGTAAAACGGCCGCGCCTGATGCACCTCGTAAAACGCTTCGGCTTGCTCTTTCGCCAACCGGATCATGCGCAAGCCGCAGACACTCAGGCCCGCGGATTGGATCTCCACCAGGATACCGCCAACAAAGCCGCGTTTGACGGCATCGGGTTTGATAATCGCAAGAGTTCGTTCCATTTTAATTATGCTGCCTTATCGAGCAGGCGCTTCATCGTCGATCCCAAGTCGGCGGGGCTCATGGCGACCGTAATCCCAGCCGCTTCGAGCGCCGCGATCTTGTCCGCCGCGCCACCGCGCCCGCCGGCGATAATCGCGCCCGCGTGACCCATTCGCCGGCCTTTGGGCGCGGTCTGCCCGGCGATGAAGGCGACCACCGGTTTCTTAAAGTATTGCTTTACGTATGCCGCGGCCTCTTCTTCGGCTGAGCCGCCGATCTCGCCGATCAGGATCACCGCGTGCGTGTCGGGATCCTGGTTGAACAATTCCAGCACGTCGATATGGCTGCTGCCGACGATAGGATCGCCGCCAATGCCCACGCAGGAGGATTGTCCGATACCGAGTTGGGTGAGCTGATGCACCGCCTCGTACGTCAGCGTGCCCGAGCGCGAGACCACGCCGACGTGGCCGGGCTTATGGATATATCCCGGCATGATTCCGATCTTGCATTGACCGGGGGTTATGACGCCGGGACAGTTGGGACCGATCAGGCGGCTGCGGCTGTTGCGCAGGTAGTGCTTGACGCGCACCATGTCCAGCACCGGTACCCCCTCGGTGATGCAGATTACCAGTTCAATTCCAGCCGCGATCGCCTCCAGCATCGCATCCGCGGCAAAGGCCGGCGGCACGTAAATCACCGTCGCGTTGGCCCCGGTCTCGCGCCGCGCCTTGTCGACCGTATCGAAAATTGGGATGCCTTCGAAATCCGTACCGCCTTTACCGGGTACCACGCCGGCCACCATCTGAGTGCCGTATTCGCGGCAGGTCCGAGTATGAAACTGGCCGGTGGCCCCGGTGATTCCCTGGGTCAGCACGCGGGTGTTCTTATCTACCAGAATACTCATCGGCTTGCGCCCTGCCCGATCGCATCGACCACGCGGCGCGCCGCATCAGCCATATCGTTACCGGTAATCACCTTGATTCCCGAGTCCTTCAATATCTGTTTACCGCGATCGACGTTGGTGCCTTCCATCCGCACCACCAGCGGTATGTTCAATTTCACCTGGCGCGCGGCCTCGACCACACCCTCGGCCAGCACGTCGCAGCGCATGATACCGCCAAAGATGTTGATCAGCACCGCCTTGACGCGATCGTCCGCCAGCAGGATACGAAACGCCGCCGCCACCTTTTCGGCATTGGCGCCGCCACCCACATCGAGAAAATTGGCCGGTTCAGCGCCCGATAATTTCACGATGTCCATGGTCGCCATCGCGAGTCCGGCGCCGTTCACCATGCAGCCGATATTTCCGTCCAGATGCACGTAATTCAGATCGTACTTCGAGGCTTCGATCTCGGCCGGATCCTCCTCAGTGGGATCGCGCAGTTCACGAATTTCCGGATGGCGGAACAAGCCGTTGTCGTCAAACGACATCTTGGCGTCCAGGCAGATGACACGGCCATCGGCGGTGACCACCAATGGATTGATTTCGATCAACGAAGCGTCAGTTTCGAGGAATGCTTTGTATAGCGCGGCGGCCAGATTGGCGAATTGCCCAATCTGCTTATCTTTGAGTTCGAGCGCAAACGCGATTTTACGCGCCTGAAAGCCGGCCAGTCCAATTAATGGATCGATCGGTTCGGTGAGCACCTTTTCAGGGGTGTTAGCCGCCACCTCTTCGATCTCCATACCGCCTTCGCTGCTGGCAATCAGCGAAACCGAGGCGGCTTTTCGATCGACCACCAACCCGAGGTAAAGCTCGCGCGCGATTTGGCTCGCTTCCTCCACATAGATGCGATTTACAATCCGTCCCTGCGGCCCGGTCTGATGGGTCACCAGCGGCTTGCCCAGCAGCCTGGCGGCGAAATCGCGCGCCTCCTGGGCGCTGGACACCAGCTTGACGCCGCCCGCCTTGCCGCGTCCGCCGGCATGGATTTGCGCTTTGACCACCGCCTTCGGCTGTCCTAGCGCGGTGAAGGCGGCTGCCGCCGCATCAGGCGTCGTGGCGGCCTGTCCCTTCGGCACCGGTACGCCGAAGCGGCCCAGCACCTGTTTCGCCTGGAACTCGTGAATGTTCATTCTATGTTTCTCATGTCAGAAAAATTCATAACTCCCGGCTCTGCGTTCGATCGCAAGCGTAGCGGTGAAGACCTACGTAGATATTCTTCGCCGCGCTCAGAATGAAAAAATCCTGTGCAGATCAGCCCTGCGCCGCCAGCACTCGATCCATTGCCTCGACCAGTTCGCGCACATGGCCGACCGATTTCTGGAACGCGTCTTTCTCGGCCGGGGTCAGATCGATCTCGATCACCCGCTCGACGCCGCCCGCGCCGATCACCACCGGCACCCCGGCGTAAAGACCTTTCACGCCATACTCGCCTTCGAGGTACGCCGCGCACGGCAGAATCGCCTTGCGATCGTGCATGAAGGCATCGACCATCTTGTAGGTGGCCGCGCCCGCGGCGTAATACGACGAGGTCTTCATCAGATTGACCACCTCGCCACCGCCGTTGCGCGTGCGCGTCTCGATCTCATCGAGCCGTTTCGCCTCGATGAAGCGCTCGACCGGCACCCCACCGACCGCAGTGTAGCTGCGAACCGGCACCATGTCGTCGCCGTGACCCCCGAGCACCATCGCGTTCACGCTCTCGACCGCAACCTTGAGTTCGTCCGCGATAAACGTACGATGACGCGCGGAATCCAGCACGCCTGCCTGGCCGACCACCCGATGCTTCGGGAATCCGGTTGCGCGCTTGACCTGGGTGACCATCGCGTCGAGCGGGTTGGTGACCACGATCACCAGCGAATTGGGTGCATGCTGCTTGATCGCGGCGCCGACATTGTTCATCACGGCGGCGTTGATCTTGAGCAGATCATCGCGGCTCATGCCCGGCTTGCGGGGCGATCCCGAGGTCACCACGCAGCAATCCGCGCCGGCGATATCGGCGATATTGGTGGTGCCCTTCACCTCAATATCGATACCCAGTACCGGTCCCGACTCGAACATGTCGAGCGCCTTGCCCTGCGGCAGCCCATCGATAATGTCATACAGAACGATGTCGCCGAGCTGTCCCAGAAAGCACAGGAAGGCGCAGGTGGCGCCGACATTGCCCGATCCGATAAATGCAATTTTCTTCTTTGATGCCATCTCTTCTCGTCTGAATTTCTATTTTTACGATGACGAACGGTTGCGATCAGCCGTGAACGCCTTCGATTCTTACATGTTGTCGACGATCGCGCGGCCGAACTCGGAGCACTTAAGCAACTTCGCTCCGCTCATCTGGCGCTCGAAATCGTAGGTGACGGTCTTGTTCGCGATCGATTTCTCCAGCCCGCGCACAATCAGATCGGCCGCCTCCTGCCATCCCAGATGCTCGAACATCAGCATCCCGGAAAGGATCACCGACCCTGGATTGACCTTATCCTGATCGGCGTACTTCGGCGCGGTGCCATGCGTCGCCTCGAAGATCGCGTGTCCGGTCAGGTAGTTGATATTGGCGCCGGGCGCGATACCGATACCGCCGACCTGCGCCGCCAGCGCGTCGGACAAATAATCGCCATTGAGATTCGGCGCGGCCACTACATCAAAATCTTCGGGACGCGTGAGCACCTGCTGGAGCGTGATGTCCGCGATCGCGTCCTTCACCAGAATCTGACCGGCGGGTGGCTTTCCGCCGCAGTCTTCCCATCCCACCGCCTTGCCCTTGAACTCGCGTTTGACCAGTTCGTAGCCCCAGTCGCGGAAGGCGCCCTCGGTGAACTTCATGATGTTGCCCTTGTGAACCATCGTGAGGCTCTTGCGCTTGTGCTGAATCGCATATTCAAGCGCGGCGCGAATCAGGCGCTCGGAGCCTTCGCGCGAAATCGGCTTGATTCCAATACCTGAGGTTTCCGGGAAGCGTATCTTTTTGACACCCATCTCGTTTTGCAGAAACGCGATGAGCTTCTTCACCTCAGGCGTGCCCTCGGCCCACTCCACGCCGGCATAAATATCTTCCGTATTCTCGCGAAAGATCACCACGTCGAGTTTCTCGGGATGGCGCACCGGACTCGGCACGCCCTGAAACCATCGCACCGGCCGCAGGCATACGTACAGATCCAACAGTTGGCGCAGCGCGACATTGAGCGATCGGATGCCGCCGCCGATCGGAGTGGTCAGCGGACCTTTGATTCCTACCAGGTAGTCGCGAAACGCCTCGACCGTGTCGTCGGGCAGCCAGGTGTTGAACTGCTTGAACGCCTTTTCGCCCGCGAAGACCTCCATCCAGACCACTTTGCGCTTACCGCCGTAGGCCTTCTTCACCGCGTTATCGAAAACGTACTGGGACGCCCGCCAGATGTCCGGCCCGGTGCCGTCGCCTTCGATAAACGGAATTACCGGCTGATCGGGCACCTCGAGCCTGTGCCCGCCGCCGAGCCGGATCTTGCTGCCTTCCGAAGGTACTTTTATCGTCTGATATGCCATTCGTCGCACTCGCCTATTGAGAAATCACCCGAATCAGGCTGCCGGACCATGCCGGGCGCTGGCGTTTATTAACATCCGAAACTTGGTCTTTGATCAAGAACTTACAGAAACTCAATGACTCGCCGGCATTAACTACGCCGTCAAAGGCAGGTTATACTCTCGCCGCGGAGAGTATTGAGATGGATTTCAGCTTTACACCTGAACAGGAAGCGTTCCGCACGAAACTGCGCGGGTTCCTCGATCAATGCGCGGCGGAGCTGTTTCCGCCCGGCGGGATGTCGAGTCTGGGAGTCAGCCTGCTCGACGTCACCGACGATGCGCAATGGGAGAGGCTGCTGGAATATCACCGGCGGCTGTATCGGGCGGGCTATGTCGCGCTGCACTGGCCGAAGGAACACGGCGGCGCGGCGGCCGATCCGGTGACGCTCGCGATCTTCCAGGACGAGACCCTGCGGCTGGGGCTGCCGATGTTTGGCGCGAATCAACTCGCGATCGATCGGATCGGCCCGACGATCATCATGCTGGGCACTGACCAGCAGCGCCGACGCTATCTGCCGAAGATGCTCTCCGGCGGGGAGATCTGGTGCCAGGGCTACTCCGAGCCCAACGCCGGTTCCGATCTCGCGGCGCTCAAAACCAGCGCCGTGCTCGAAAACGATCACTTCGTTATCAATGGACAAAAAGTATGGACCAGCATTGCGCATCGCGCGCAGTTCCAATGCCTGCTGGTGCGCACCGACACGAACGCACCGAAGCATCGCGGAATTTCGTACCTGCTGGTCGATATGCGCACGCCTGGCATCACCATTCGCCCGCTGGTTCAGATTACCGGCGAGCGAGGTTTCAACGAGGTTTTCTATGACAACGTTCGCGTGCCGAAAGACAATCTGGTCGGGGCGCTGAACGACGGCTGGCGGGCCTCTATCGCCACTTTGATGTACGAACGCATCTCGGGCGGCGCACGCCATCCGGTGGAACGCGACTTAGGCGAGTTGATCGCTTTGTCGAAGCAGGTGGAGTTCGAAGGCGTCGCGGCATACCGGCATCCTTACGTCCGTCAGAAGCTGGCGCAGTTCCTTATCGATGCGCGCACGGTGCGGCTCGCGCGCTATCGCGCGCTCGACTCGATGCGCCACCAGGCGCCGGGTGCGCAAAGCTCGTTCGGCAAGCTGCTGGCGACCGAGCTAAACCTGCGGATGGCAAACTTCGCTGACGAGTTGCTCGGTGCGCATAACGTACTTGCGCCCGGCTCGTTCGGAGCGATCGGCGAGGGTCGCTGGAGTCAGCGCCTGCTGGGTGCGCGCGCGCTAACGATAGCCGCGGGATCGACCGAGGTTCAGCACAACATCATCGGCGAGCGAATATTGGGTCTCCCGAAGGAGTGATCACCACCCAAGGAGAAATCTTGCGCGGGATTGCTAAACCAGCCCAAGCTGGATCTTGATAGCGCGCTCGACCGCCGCGAGATCGGCCGGATCGAGTTTTCCAAGTTGTTCGCGTAGCCGCAGTTTGCTTGCGGTAGTGATCTGGTCCGCCATCGCTTTCTGCCGCGCCCGGTTCACGCGGACGTAGGCTTCGCCCGGATAAATTTTCGCGACCTTGGTTGTGATCGGAGCTATCTGAACGCGATTTAATGCTCGATTTGCAGCATCGTTGCTCACTACGACGGCTGGCCTTGTCTTTCGCGGCTCGCCTCCAATTGAAGGATCGAACGATACCCACCAGACTTCGCCGCGTCGCGGCGAGGATGGGTTATCCGGGGCCATTCGCAACGTCCCCAATCAGACCTTCCGCCCACTCAGCGACTTCCGCTTCCCGTTCTTCGTCGGCAGCCATCGCGCGGTAGCCCGTTTCAAGATCGTCGGTTACAACGTGGGGGCGTGCGAGGTCGTTCAGAAAGCGGCTTATATTCCGCCTGCCGACCACCCGGCGCAAGCCACGATACACTTCCGGCTCAACCGTAATGGTCAGTTTCATACGTTTGGTCAATCGCATATACGTATAGTACACGTTGGATATTCAATTTATGCCGCTTCCAGAAACCTTCCCGTGCACTCGCCGAAGCCGATTCGATAGCCGTCGCCCTGGCACCAGCCGCGCAGCGTAACGGTATCGCCATCCTCGAGAAACGTACGGCGCTCGCCGTTGGGCAGGGACATCGGCTCTTTCCCGTTCTTTGAAATCTCGAGCATGCTACCGAGCGAATCCGGCGTCGTCCCGGAAACCGTACCCGAGGCGAACAGATCGCCCGGACGGACGCGCGCGCCGTTGATCGTGGCGTGCGCCAGATGTTGCGCAACGTTCCAATAGAGCTTGCGGGAATTAACCGCGGTAATCCGAAATGGTTCCGCTGCCGCTGCCGTCCCCAGCCATACTTCAAGATTGATATCGAAATTCCAGGCGCCCTTGAAGCGGAGGTAATCCAGCACCGGCGGATCCTGATGCGGCCCAATCACCCGAAATGGCTTCAGGGCTGCGAATGGCACCACCCACGGCGAGATCGTGGTGGCGAACGATTTGCCTAGAAAAGGACCGAGCGGCTGATATTCCCATTGCTGAACGTCGCGCGCTCCAGTCATTAAGCAGCACCGCACCGAAAATATGCTTGTCCGCCTCGCCCGTGCTGATCGGGACGCCTGCGCGATTGCCCACACCAGCCAGGAAGCCGAGTTCCAGTTCGAAATCCAGCCGCCGCGAAGGCGCGAGTATCGGCGGCGCGTCGGGATTCGGCCTGATCTGCCCATGCGGACGGCGAATATCTTGCGGCGATACCACGATCGATCCCGCGCGGCCATGATATGCAATCGGCAGATACAACCAGTTCGGCGGCAGCGCGTTCTGCGCGCCACGAAAAAGCGTGCCGGCGTTGGTCGCATGCTCGCGCGATGAATAAAAATCGACAAAATCGCCGATCGCGGCCGGCAGCAGCATCTGCACGCCATCGCGCACGATTATCGCCGCTTCCCGCAGCCGCCGATTGTCGCGCAGCTCGGGATTGTCCGCCTTCAGAAGTTCAATTATTCGGCCGCGCACCGCGTCCCAGGCCTGATGACCGCGAGCCATGAAAGGATTGAGCGCATCGCGCGCAAACAGATTGTCGTCCGCAATCGAAGTTGATCCGAACAGCCCGGCCTCGTGCAGCGCGGCCAGATCGACCACGTAATCTCCAATCGCGACGCCAATTCGCGGTCCTGCGGATTTATGGCGAAACACTCCGTAGGGCAGATTCTGAATCGGGAAATCTGAATCGCGCGGCATCGCGATCCACGAGTCAGCGGGATTATTGGTGACGGCCGTCATGCGTGATAGCCTGCTGCGCGGGGAGGGGGGATATGCCTAACATTTTGATGGGTGCGCTGTTGTTCGCGGCGGGGATCTACTCGCTGGTGTTCAGTCACTGGATCGCGGAAAAGCACGTCGAGATTGAACAGGCGATCGGATGGCCGTGGGAAGAGGAGACCACGCTGGCGCTTTCGCGCATGCTGAATCTCGGGTGCGGAATCTTCTGCGCGGTGCTCGGGATGCTCGGCATCAGCGGCTGGATACTCTTCCATTGATCGCCATCAGTCAGCCATCGGCCAAAATCGCGGCTTAGTCGCGGAAGGCCGGCAGCACTTCGCGGCCGAAGAGTTTGATCGACTTCATCACCGCCTGATGATCCATTCCGCCGAAATCCATAATCGTCAAAAAGGTGTTGAAGCCGGCCCGCTCGTAATCCTTGAGCACCTTCGTCACCTGCTCCGGATTGCCGCACGCGATTAGCTCCTTCTCCTGCAGCACATCATAGGGACGTGAGGTGGCGTATAGCCGCGTGCGTACATACCGTTCGATCGACGGCTTGGCGTGCGCCTCGATCTCGGCCGCGCTCGAACTGACATAGGTATGCACGGCGCATCCGAGCGTCGTGCGCGACGGGTCGCCATGACTGGCTGCCGTCCAGGCCGCGCGGAACTCGGCGGTCATCTCGGTCAACTGATGTAGTCCCGGCGATTGCGCGTAGGGAATGGTCAGCAGTGGATAGCCGCGCGCGCCGACCTCGCGCGCCGCCTCATGGCGCAGCGTCGCGATCAAAATCGGCGGACGTGGTTGCTGAACCGGTTGTAACTGCAACTGCACATTATCAATTTGGTTAAAGCGCCCGCGATAGGAAAATCGTTCGCCGGACCACGCCCGCTCGATGATTTCGAGCGCCTCGTCAAAACGCGCGTGTTTCTCCTCCAATGAGACGCCATATCCGCCGAACTCGTGCTTCAGATAACCGGATCCCGCGCCGAATTCGAGCCGGCCGCCCGACAGCACATCGACCATCGCATACTCTTCGGCCACCGTGATCGGATTGTGAAACGGCAGCACGCTGACGCCAACCCCCAGCCGGATCTTGCGCGTACGCGCGGCGGCCGCCGCCATCCACACTGCCGGCGAGGGAATCGCACCGTACTCGTGAAAATGATGCTCTGCGATCCAGAATGAATCGAAGCCAACCTCTTCCGCCAGTTGGGCGCTATCAAGTAGCTCGGCATAGTACTGCCCAACTGTCCGCGGCAGCTCCTGCGGATAATGATCGACCACCGAAAAAACCCCAATCTTCATGCCTGCCTCGCGATCCGCGCCTGGCGCGCCCAACTGGTGACATACTCGGGTAGCTCGATTGCGAGCGCTTCCTCGCATACCCGCAGCGGATTCCA
The DNA here is from genome assembly GCA_027317185.1 of Deltaproteobacteria bacterium. Taxonomy (GTDB): domain Bacteria; phylum Desulfobacterota; class Binatia; order Binatales; family Binataceae; genus JAJPIG01. The sequence goes on along the minus strand of DAHVFB010000028.1, from coordinate 9,511 downwards.
GGTCTCGACCATCACGGCTACCTCGCCGGTTTCGGTCTTGCCGCGCGCCGCATTGCGTGCGTTGGGCTGTGGCCCATGATGGATACCCTGCGGATGCAGCGTCATCGAACCCGGCTCAATTCCGCCCCGGCTGAAGAACTCGCCCGAGTGATAAAAAATGAATTCGTCCCAATCGACGTTGCGATGGTAAAACGGCACCTTGTCGCAGGCCGGATCGCTTTCGAGCGGACGCGGGGCGAAAGTGCAAATCGCGCAGGTATCCGAGAACAGCGTCGCGTGAACTGTCGGCGGCATATGGTAGCGCGCGCTCACCACCGGCCGCAGATCTCGCACATTGAACCTAATCGGCGACAGATCGCCCTGCCACCCCACCACGTCGAACGGATGATGCGGATAGAAAAAGCTGGTGGTCTGGCCGCGGCGCAGCACACGCAGTTCCCATTCACCCTGGGTTTCGTTATGCGCCATCGGCTCGGGACTTTCGATCATCATCGGATCTATAAATGCATGCTTGCCCATCAGACCACGATCGGGCCAGCTCAGTTCGTGCAGGCTGCGCACGATCAGAAAGAAATTATCTTCGGTCTTCGGCAGCAATTGATAGCTGACGCCTTTTGGAAAATGTAAATAATCGCCCGGTTCGAAATTCAACGGACCGTAGTCGGTCTCGCACACGCCGGAGCCGCGATGGACGAAATATACTTCGTCGCCATCGGCATTGCGGAAAAGATAAGGCATCGCGCGGCGGCGGCGCGAAATTAGAATCTCGGTGTCGTCGTTTTCAAGAATTTTCAGCGGTCCGGCATCGGGATCCTTAAGGTCGGGCGGCTCCGATCGCGCACCGGCAAACATTCGCGGGCGCAATGGACCCTCGACCCTGGTCCAGCCGGTCGGCAAATTCAGATGATAGAGCATCGAGCTGCGGCCGAGAAAACCCTGCCGCCCGTGCTCCTCCTCGTAAGTGCCTTCAGGGATATCCACATGGGCCTGGCGCGACACCCTGCCTTTGCTCGATGGAAACATCGGAGGCCTCCTGCTGTTTTACGTGAGCAGTATTTAATTTTCTATAACCGCGAACGATCGCACTATAGCAACCTGCGGATGCAGGGCGTTAGGTGCGCCTCACGGCTTCACCATCGCGGCCCAGCGCTCAAAAATGGTCTCCGCAATCGGCTCGATCGCAAGCAGATGACGCTCTCCGTCTGCGATGATCGCCGCGCCGCTCAAACCCTCGCGATCCAGTTCCCGCGCCGAGGCTGGCAGCCACTGAAGCAGCATCGCTTCGGTGATTTCGACATGGAACAGCAGCGCGTACACCTTCTCTCCGAAGCGGAAAGCCTGGCAAGCGGTTTTCGCCGAGGACGCCAGCGCGACCGCGCCGGTGGGAAGATCGAAAATGTCGCCATGCCAGTGACAAGCGGTAAAGGTTACGGGCAACCCGCGCAGCATACGGTCCTGATGCGCAGCGGATTCAAGCGTGACTGGTAAAAAGCCCATCTCCCGGTTGCTGGCCGGCGCCACCCGTGCGCCCAACGCCGCCGCCACCAGTTGACTGCCGAGGCAAATTCCGAGCACCGGTTTATCGGCTCGAATCGCCGCCTGAATCAGAGCTATCTCGTCGCGCAGATAGGGATATTTATCCAGCTCATAGGCGCCCTGCGGACCGCCCATCACGATCAACCCTTCCGCGCCCTTCATATCAGCCGGAACTTTCTGGCCGTCGTAACTTCTAACGTATTGCCATGCGAGCGCCGCCGACTGCAGCGCCTCGGAAATCAAACCCAGGCTTTCACCCGGATGATGTTGCAGGACCAATAGCTTGGACATCGGCAGACTCCATCGGCTGTGACACGCTCACAGCAAAGTACCGCGGCGGGTGCGGCCCAGATGAGTATACGCTCGCGAAGTGGCCACTCTGCCGCGCGCGGTCCGCGCGAGGAAACCTTCCTGCAATAGAAAGGGCTCGTAAACCTCTTCGATCGTATCAGGCTCTTCGCCCACCGCCGCCGCCAGGCTCTCGACTCCGACCGGCCCGCCGTCGAACATGTCGATGATCGCGATCAGAATTCCACGATCCATCCGATCGAACCCGCACGAATCGATATCGAGCAGCGTAAGCGCATCGAGCGCCACCTGCCGATCGACCGTCGCGGCGTTGTTAACCTCGGCGAAATCGCGCACCCGGCGCAAAAGCCGATTGGCGATGCGAGGCGTGCCGCGTGATCGCGAGGCCAGTTCGCCCGCGCCGTCATCGTCAATTCGCATACCCAGCAGCCGCGCCGAGCGGCAGATGATATTGGCCAGTTCGTCGCGGTTATAAAAATCCAGATGATAATGCTGGCCGAAGCGGTCGCGCAGCGGCGCGCTCAGCAGCCCCGCGCGAGTGGTCGCGCCAACCAGCGTGAAGGGCTTGACCGGCAATGGCATCAGATGAGCGCCCGGGCCTTTGCCCACCACGATGTTAAGCCGAAAGTCCTCCATCGCCGGGTACAGAATTTCTTCGACCACTCGCGCGAGCCGATGAATCTCGTCAACAAACAGAACATCGCCCTCTTCGAGATTGGCGACAATCGCGGCCAGATCGCCGGCCCGTTCGATCGCCGGTCCGGCGGTAACCCGGATACTGACCCTCAGTTCACGGGCGATAATATGGGCGAGCGAAGTCTTGCCAAGGCCGGGCGGTCCCGAAAACAGCACGTGGTCGAGCACTTCACCGCGCTTGCGCGCCGCCTCGATCGACATCCCGAGAATTTGACGCGGGCGCTGCTGGCCGACGAATTCTTCCAGCGTGCGTGGACGCAGCGACAGATCTAGTACTCGATCCTCGCTCTGCGCCGCGGCCGCAGGGGCGACCGCGGCAAATTCGGAATCGGTTTCGGTTTCGGCGGCCGGTTTGGCCATTTTATTTCTCACCCAGCAGCAGCGTGAGCGAATCGCGAATCAACTTCTCGAGCGTGGCGTCGCGGGCGGTCTTGATAATCGAATCGACCGCTCGCTTGGCCTCGATCGGACGGTAGCCGAGATTGACCAGCGCCGAAACCGCATCGTCGATACGCGCATCGCCGCTGCCGTTGCCCGCCGCCGCTCCATCGAGGCTCTCCGCCGCGGGCGCGATGGTTTTCAAATCCGCGATTTTGTCGCGCAATTCGCGCACCACTCTTTCGGCCACCTTGGGCCCGACGCCGGGCACCGCATCGATTCGCGCCACATCCTCGCGGCCAATCGCGGCCACCAACTCCTCCGGCGAAAGCACCGAAAGAATCGCGAGCGCCAGTTTGGGTCCGACGTGCTGCACTCGCATCAGCAGGTCGAAAGCCAGCTTTTCGGCGGGCTCGATAAACCCATAGAGCATCAGCGCGTCTTCGCGCACCACCTGGCGGATTTCAAGCGACACCGCCGCGCCGGTCATGGGCAGACGATAGAAAGTACTGAGCGGAACGAACACTTCGTAGCCGATGCCGCCCGTCTCGACCACTATCCGGTTCGAATCGCGCGAGCGCAAACGTCCGGTAATTGCGGCGATCATCGAACCCCCTGCCGCCCGCCGCAGGCGATGGAAGGCGCTGCGAAACGAGCTTTGAATAGATGACAGGCGGCGATTGCGAGCGCGTCGGCGGCGTCGTCGCTCAGTTCAATCGCAGCGTCGATTCCAAGCGTCCGCCGCACCATCGATTTCACCTGAGCCTTGTCCGCCGTGCCGAAGCCGGCGACGGTCAGCTTCACTTCAGTGGGCGTGTACTCGAACAGTTCGAGGCCGCGCTGGGCAGCCGCCAGCTTTGCGATTGCGCGCGCCTCGCCCAGTCGAAATGCGCTTTGGACGTTGATCGCGGAAAAGTTCCGTTCGAGACTCATGACGGCGGGCGCGTAAGCGTCAACCGTTTCCAGCAGATGTTCGTAAATGTTGCGCAGCCGCTCCGATGGACTGGCGTTGCGATGAGCGCGGATGGTGCCGGCGACGATATGCCTGAAGCCGCCCGCCACGTTTTCCACCACCGCGAACCCGGTCGCCGCGTTACCCGGATCGATTCCGATTACCCGCACATCCACCACCCCTCACATGAGCCACCGCGTGGCGGCTCGCGGATCAGACGGCCGACAAACTCGCCAGCTCCTCTTCGTCGATATCGAAGTTCGAGGCCACGCTCTGCACGTCGTCGTGATCCTCAAGCTCCTCGATCAACTTTAGTACCTGCCCGGCCTGATGGCCTGAAACCTTTATGTTGTTCTCCGGCACTCTTGCGAGCTCGGCTGAAGCGATCGGTACGTTGGCCTTTTCGAGCGCCTCGCGAACCACATTGAAGCGATCAGGTGGAGTGAGAATCTGATAGCTCTCCTCATCGGTCACCATGTCGTCGGCGCCCGCATCGAGCGCCAGCTCCATCAGGCGATCCTCTTCGCCGGCGCTCTTTTCGAGATTGATCACGCCGCGCTTTTTAAACATCCAGGCGACCGATCCGGTCTCACCAAGGTTTCCGCTATGGCGCGAGAGCATAAACCGCAGCTCGGCCACCAGCCGGTTGCGATTATCGGTCAGCGTATCGACGATAATCGCGACCCCGCCCGGCCCGTAACCTTCATAGGTAATCTCTTCGAGGTTGACGCCGCCGAGCTCTCCGGTGCCCTTTTTGATCGCGCGATCGATATTGTCGTTGGGCATCGATTGCGCACGACCGGCCAGCACCGCCGTGCGCAGGCGCGGATTGGCGTTGATATCGCCGCCGCCGAGGCGGGCCGCGATAGTGATTTCCTTGATCAGCTTGGTGAAGAGCTTGCCGCGCTTGACATCGCGCGCCGCCTTCTTATGTTTGATCGAACTCCATTTGGAATGACCGGACATGTTAGCCTCGCAATTAGGGAGCGACTTAGCCCTCCTTACAATGGGCCGAGCCTATCATAAATAGCCCGCCGATTGGCAGCATCAGTTAGCGTTGCGATCGTAACCGGTGGAGATAGCATCGATGATTCAATCCTGCGCGGTCTGACGATCGGTCCGGCATACTTCCACCTTAGCGCATTGAAGCGCGCCATGGATTTCGCAATTATGAGGCGCGGTTTTGGCTCGATGAAAATTTTTTGCCGAGTGCTTTCGATTTGCCTGACATGGTCGATGGTCACCACCGGATGCTTCAGTGCACCGCATAAGCCATCACCGGCCAAAATCGCAAAAAACCAGGTTCGGCTGCAGTTGCCATATGACCTCGCGTGGGAAGCGGTCAACGCCGTCATAATCAAAAATGGCTACCACACCAGCGCCCGCGATCCGAACAACGGCATCGTCGAGGCGCAGGTCGAGCACGGCGAGTTTACTCTCAAGGACGCCGATTGCGGGCAGATCAGAGGAATCGCGTGGAAACTTTCCGCGCAACCGGCCGAGGTGGCCTCGGCGGTATTTGTCTTTTACGTAAAACCGCTGGGATCGCGCGAAAGTCTGGTAACCGTGACCGCGACCTTCAGCGCACCGGTCCAGGTGCCATTTCATGCCATGCAGAGCGTGCAATGCACTTCGCGGGGGGTGGACGAAGCGCGCCTGCTCAGCGAGATCCAGAGTCAGGCTGCGATCACCCATCGAGTCGCCTATGGATCGCCTGCGCAGGAACTGCCATCGCCGGCAGCGGCTCCATCGGGATCGGTCAGATCCGCGCCGGTCTCAGCATCCTCGTCGGTTCTGCGTCCGATCGATCCTGCTCAAAAGATCAAAGCGCAGTCCGCCCCTACAGGATTTAATGCGGGCACCACGCAATTACTCGAGATGCCGAACCTGCCGATGTTTCCCGGCGCGCTGGCGCCTCGACGCGGCGCCAGTCCCCAGCCCTCGCCCGCCAATTGACGGTCGCGGCTAGCGGGCGTAGGCAGGAGGCGGGATAAGCACGCGGGCGGGCACGATCACCGGATCGGTATTGCCCGGCGTTTGCCAGTAAAGTCTCATACTCGCGTCTCCGGCCAGATTACGCTCGCCGAGTTCGATCGAATGACGTCCGGGCTCCAGATATATTTTTCCCGCGGCGCGCGGATGGTTGACATCGCCGGGATCGCGAATCACGGGGCGGCCGTCGATCGTCAGCCAGCCCGCATCGTCAACTTCGATCGCGAATGCATACAAGCCAGGCCGGGGAATCAGGATCGCTCCATCCCAGATCACGCACGACGGGAACGGCAGACCACCCAGTTCGGCTACATTGTTGAAGGCGATTTGCGGATCGATTTTGACGATATGTGGCGGGAACCCGGCCGGGCGCAGTCCTTCGTAATAGCGTCCGACCAGTCCATGGCTAGCCGAGAGTCCCGAAATTTGCGCCACCGCGCCGACCACCGGGGGCATAAAAAAAGCTAACGAGCCCGCCGCGGCGGCCGCCAGCAGGACCCGCGATTGAATTATCGGCAGGCGCAGTTCCCGTAAAATCAGAATTGCCGCGCCCATCCACAGCATCGCGAGCGGGATCAACTCGAGCGCGGGCGGCAGACCGGCCAGTTTTCCGAGATTGAACGCGACCGCATCGCCCACGATCGGACCGCCGCCGAAATAGGTATCTTTGTTGTACGCCAGATCACCCCTGAAATACGCCGGCATCGCGTAATCCCTGATCGGGTTCGCATATTCATAAGGGAAGTGAGGATTCACGCTGATCGCCATCAGCATGATGAAAACCGATACCGCGCCGAGCACCCCGATGACGTAGTTCCAGCGCGCGGGCACGAGGGCGAGCGGCAGAATCATAAATGGTATGGCGGCCACAATCTGGCGCGGACCGGTAGCCGTGCCGCCGCCCCATGAAACGATCGATTCGCCGAATGAAGCATTGAACAGAATAAAGCCCGCCACCGCGAACAGGGTTACGAGAAACTCCGCGCGCAGGCGCCGTTGAACGCCAAAATGCACCAGGGCCGGAACTGAAAGGATCAGCAGCGGATTGCAGTAAAACAGCCCCCGCTGTGGATCGATGAGTATCTTCCACAAATTGTAGGGCTTTGGAAAAGTAAGACCGACGAAACCGACCGCCTGCTCGGGAAACTGGGTGTTGCCCGGCAATTTGTAGGCCTCATAGCTCATGAAGAGCGGATTGCCAAAAGCCGCTTTGTTGTAGGCCAGCAGAATCAGCGCCATCGCGCCGGCGCCGGCGGCGAAATTTAAAATATCGCGCGGCCTGAGCTTGAACAGCGCATATACAGCCAGCGCCGCCGAAATCAGGATCGCGGGGTAGTCGCACAGCACTGCCCATCCGGCCAACAGGCCCGCGAACAGCGCCCGATCTGAATCCGGACCGCCGGGATAAGTGAACAGCAGATAGAAGGCAATGAATGCGCAGGCCCCCGCGATCGGCTCGCCGGTCATCTCGGTGGCGTAGGGAAACATGATTGTGCCGAACGCCAGCAGGATCGCGATCGCGACGGCGCGGCCCTCCGTGGCGCCCAGCGCCAGCGCAAAGCGAAAGCAGACAACTACCATCAGGGCGACCATCAGCCCGGTCGAGAAAACGATCGTAAGGTAGGTCAGTAGCGCCCAGTAAAGGGCTGAGTTCGAGGTGAGCAAAGGCGCCAGCAGCTTCGAGCAGATCAGCCATTGGATAATTCCACTCAGACTGCCGCCGGGCGCCTTGACCGAATAGATATGGTCGTTAAACGTGATGATATCGGCGGTGTTGAAGCCGGCATAACCGTCGATCGCGAGCGTATGACGCTCCAGAACCGAGCGCATTAAATCGAAGCGCGCGGCAGTGCTTTGATCGGCAGCTTGATAGAAATAGGCGAAAGACAGAAGCGCGAGGACGAACAGCGTCCATTCGATCCGCCGCCGATTGCGCGACTCAGCCATTAAAGCGCTGCTTTCGTTTGCGGCGTTTGCCACCTGTCCTCATGGTTGCGTTCGCGGGCGGACTGACCGGAGTCACCTCGATCATCGCCCCGCCATAGATGCGCCATCCCAAATAGGCCGCGATCGTCAGCAGGATGAAGGTGGCGGCGAGGGTCCACGGCTGTCCGATCGGTGCGCTGGCCGAAGCTTTGCGGATTGCCGCGAGGTCGAACACCGGGTCTACGCCTACCGGCGCTTGCACGCGGGTGATTCTGGCGTTGCGGAAAAATGCCGTGCCTGAATTAAGGTTGGAAAATCCACCAACCCGTAAGGCCACTTCCACGTCGGCGCCATGGCTGCCGACTTTCACGTAGAAACCCACTCGTTGCCAGCCGGTAAGACCGTGCAGATCGCGGGACATGACGCCATCTTCCAACAGGCTGATGTTAGCGCCGGTTTTTCCATCCGGCACGTTCACCGCGCGCACATCGGTCGCGATGTGATACCAGCCGGCGGTCAACGCGATCGATTGCGCCCAACGGGCATCGTTGGCCACCCGGCTCGATACTTCGAGCTGTCCCAGATGTCCGGCGATCGGCGCAATCCATTGATATTGCGTATCCGGACCATTGTTCCAGGCCTGGCTGCGCCAGTCGTCGGGCGAAGTGCCGGAGCCTTTGGCGAAATTGCCATTGAGCAACAGGTTTCCGCTCCCCTGCGATGGAGCGCCAACAGCGATTGGCGCGATTGCGAATACTATAGCCAGCGCCAGTCCGGCCAGCAGCCGCCATCTCGACTGTGCGGTTATATCCAATTGCGCAGCCCCGGCCCCTGGAACCACATACGCGCGTAATATCCGGCCCGCGCAATCGGCATCGCCACCCACAGCGGATAGAAGTACACGAAGGCGGCCATCGCAGCTCCGACAAAGACTGCGCACACGATACGTCCGTGAATAAGGGGACGCTCCAATACCGCGACATATGCCACCACAATTGCGACGAACACCAGTCCACCCACCACGTATCCCAGCGCGAGCATGCAACATGGAAATAGCGTCATTATCAAAGAGGCTTCTTCCAAGACCTGCGCCCGTCCAGACCAGCAATCCGCCAGCAAACCGGCCAGCGCCAGGTAGGCCAGATACACCGACGGCATGTAGTGGTACAGGAACATGGTGCGCCCGATAGGAATCCAGATCACCAGGTAGGCGATATAGCCGATCACCAGGAACGATAGCACCAGCTTCGGACGTTCGAGCGTGCGGGCGAAGTACACCATCATGGCGGCGAGCGCGCCCCACCATAGAACGGGATTTCCTCCGCCCCAGATGGTCGCCACATCCCCGGTGGCCGGAAAGTTCTGCCAGTAGGCGATCGGCCGTAACATCAACGGCCAGCTCCACCATGGCGCGGAATACGGATGGGTGGCGGAGGTAACGCTCCGCTCGTACCACATCACGTCTTTATAATAGTGGAAGAGATCGGCTATCCCGCCCCACCATCCGAGCGCGAAATGCGGCGTGAACGTAGCCACGTAGAAAATAGCGCTGACCGCGCTCACCAGCAGACCGGCGCCGAGCAGCCGTTTGAGCATGATAGACGGTGCGGACAATCGCGCCCGCCGCGCTTCGCTCCAGATTACGTAGAGCACGAATCCGAGCACCAGCAGAAAAGTGATCGCCGGGATGTATAACTTGGCGCCCACGCACAGGCCCAGCGC
>DAHVFB010000027.1 GCA_027317185.1 Deltaproteobacteria bacterium | reverse complement strand
GCCTCTACTCGTTTGCGGGTTATACAACTCATGAGGCCGCAACCGTTCTTCATTCCCCCGTCCGGATTCAAAAAAAAGATTGAAACAACCCGGGGAAGGAAGGACCACCTGGTCGAGAATGACTCTGCGGAAAGCGATCAGCCAGCCTTTATCTATGCGCCTCAGCACATCCTCGCGTTGGCCGACGAAGAAAATTTTCTGAATGTTCGTAACGCGACTGGAAGACCAGCATATTGGTCACGGTATCCACCTCGTCAGTGCGTTCTCTTACCATCGTCACGTTAGTAATAAACCGTCGAGTGCGCGACGGTGGCTGTTCCGCGTGGGCAAGCCCGGTGCCTAGTCGTAATACTCGCTTCTTAAGGAAACCAAGGTCCTCATCGATGATCCCGGTCTCACCCTCCTTGTTCAGCTCTGAGCCGAGATCGTCACGCGTCTGACGTGACGGTACAACGTAGCGGGCATCGGAGGTGAATAAGCCAAAGCCATTCATCAAAGCGCTTACGATCCAGGAGAAGCGCTTCTCCATAGTAAAACTGTTCAATTTTACAAAGAAGTTCGCTGGTGCTCATGCGTCAACCTTCGGCACGTGTCTGCCGGTTCACCGGGGAGCCAAATGCGCAACCCTAAGTTATCGCTCTCGCTCATGAGGCTTGCCCAATAGCGATAAAACTTCCGCTGAGAATGTTCCGACATGCGATGTCCATGGCGTGGCACGAGCTATAACACAATTCTTCAGACATTTCGCTAGCTTAGGCGTGCGCAAAGCGACTGGATTTGGGGCGCGGATTGAGCGCACATGGACAGCTAATGGGAGGTATCCATGAGGCAATCAGTCTCATCGAAGCGAAGCAGAAAGGGTCCCGCCACCCGCGGGAGTTTGGGAGAATTAGCGCAGGAAATTACGCACCTTCCAGCGCTCGAGGTACCTGCCATGCGGCAGAGATGGGCGGCGCTCTTCGGCGACGATGCCATCGCCTAACCTCGGGCGAGCTGTGCTGATCTGGGCGATTGCCTACCGGCTTCAAGAGAGAGCGTTCGCCGGTCTCAAACCAGCAACCCAGCGGCTCCTCGACCGGATTGCCGATAATCGTTCGAAGGACGCACCGCTAGACATTCCGAAACCGCGGGCAAGTGCCAGGACGGTGCTCATCCGGGAGTGGCGCGGCGTTACTCATCGCGTCACGGTATTGGACAACGAGGTCGTCTACCAAGGTCGGCGCTACAAGTCGCTGTCGGAAGTCGCCCGCGCGATCACCGGCTCGCGCTGGTCGGGGCCACTGTTCTTCGGTCTGAAGGGCCGCGCCAGGGAGGCCGCCAATGGCTAATGCCAGCAGACGATGTGCAATCTACACCCGCAAGTCCTCCGAAGAAGGATTGGAGCAGGACTACAACTCGCTGCATGCGCAACGCGAGGCATGCGAGGCGTTTATCAGAAGTCAGGCCGGTGAAGGCTGGCGGCTGATCAAGACCGCCTACGACGATGGGGGCTTTTCCGGCGCAGGGATGGAGCGGCCGGGGCTGCAACGGCTGCTCGCAAATATCCGCGAGGGCCTGGTCGATACCATTGTGGTCTACAAGGTGGATCGGCTTACCCGGTCACTTACCGACTTCGCCTGGATGGTCGAACTGTTCGACGCCAAGGGCGTCTCCTTCGTGGCCGTCACCCAGCAGTTCAACACCACCACCTCGATGGGTCGGCTGACGCTCAATGTGCTGCTGTCGTTCGCGCAGTTCGAGCGTGAAGTGATCGGCGAACGAATCCGCGACAAGGTCGCCGCCTCCAAGCGCAAGGGCATCTGGATGGGCGGTGTGCTGCCGCTCGGCTACGACGTCCACGAGCGCAAGCTCTTAGTCAACCCTGACGAAGCCGAGACCGTGAAACATATCTTCGAACGCTACCTCGAACTCGGCAGCGTCCGGCTGTTAGCAAACGACCTGCGCCAACGCGGGATTATCTCCAGCGCGAAAGTATCAAGGAAGGGCAATGCTCGGGGTGGCAAGCAATTTTCGCGCGGCGCCCTTTACCACCTGCTTTCCAACCCGATCTACCTGGGCGAGATCCGGCACAAGCACGAATGCCATCCCGGACTGCACGAGGCGATCGTCGGCCGCGAGCTTTGGGAGCGGGTACAGCAACAGTTACAAAAAGAATATGGCGGGCGATCAGCGGGCGATTAAACAAACTGAGTTAGCCCTTGAGGTTTGATCGCCGCGACCACCATTAGAAACTGTTCGAAAGTCATTCCGATCCGGCTAAAGCCGCACTGACAAAAAATGAAGGCGTAATATTCGAGGATTTGGTCCGGGATCGCGGAAGGCAGCGGCGGCGGCGTGGCGGCGATTGGAAATCTACGCGACAATCCCACCGGCGCCGATTGGTTAAGCTCGGATTTCGTGTCGCTTTTAGAGTCGATAACCCTGAGTTGCAATGCGCTGGCTTTGTCCGACATGTTTTCCTCGATGAGTTAGACAGTCTTACGAGAGCGCGATCCCCTCAAATTCCACCGCCCCCATCCCCCAGCTCCAATAAACTCCAAACTTTCAGAATCGAGCCTCCAGATACTTTTACGATTCTGGAACCTGTCGGATTCGCTCATCCAAATATTATTAGCCTGTCATAATGTTCGATCTGAACAATTGTCACTTGCTATTTTAACTATAAAGAACATTATCGACGCAAAAAGCTTCCGAATTTCCAATCGATTATCGAGGCCCGCCCGTGCAGGGGAACGAAACACGTCGTCGATGGCGCGGCGAACTATCGGGCCGTTTGCGGGCCGGCATTAGCACGGTGTTGAGAAAGGCATGCCCTGAGATTTTCGCCAGATATTGCGCTCAACACCCTGCGTAAAAACTGGCTGCTTTCCTCCATCTTCTCTCCCTGCGGGAGAGATAAGAGTGCGGGGCAGGCTGTGTAAATCCTATTTTCACCAGCCTGTTAGAGCAGTACGCCGCGAAAAGGATCGTCGCGCTGGGGCGGGGTTTGGAGCAAATTGATCGCCCAGATGCGAGCCTGCTTGAGCGCATCCTCGGCGCGCTTGAACAGCCGCTCCCGGTACATCGTGCTCCATACATAGACATCGACCGACGGCTCTTCACTGAGCGTCACGTCGATCATCCAATCCTCGAGTTGCGGGCCACAGATGAGCAACCTGACCACCCGGCCATGATCAAGCAGCACCCCGCGCGATTCGCGCGGCAGGCGGAACTCGTCCTTAATGCGCTGGATTAGCTTGGGCGAGTAATGCTCCGCGGTCATCGCGACGTAAACCCATTGCCCGGGCGCCGGATTGGCTTCACGCGCGATGCGAAGATTGTTGTCGGTGAGGTCGTCCTTGGCGCGTTCCTGGTCATAGTCCCGGGCGCCCTGGTAAAAGCCCATCGCAACCGGCAATTGGGGCAGTTCGGCTTCGGCCTTGCCCGGTTCCTGACCGGTGGGCCGTTTACGTTTAACGGTGGTCTCGACCCACCATCGATTCTCGACGTTCGGCTTGCGATTATCGGATACCGGGTTTTGCGCCATTGTACCTATTATAGATGCAACTGCGGTGGATGCTACGAGGCGCGGGCCACCCGGCGCCGAACGCGAGACGGTGGATTCGACCCGCGGCGGCGATTGCGATCATGTGGCCGGTGCATCCGCGCGGTTTGCCGTTGAGCGGAGGCCGCGGTCACGGGGCGGCCCGGGCGGCGCAGCCCGATTACCATATGGCGCATGAAGGCGTCGGCCTTGCGCTCGGCATCGACCCAGAGCAGATAGTGACCCATCTCGTGATAGATCATCTGAATCCACATCCGTTCTTTATTGTAGATTCGTCCGCGCTTCCAATTCTCCGGGTGAACCAGGTGGATGCGTCCATCCTCGTAGGTCTTACCGGCGGTTTTGCCCCAATCGATGTACTCAAACCATTCGAATCGAGGACGCCGGACGCCATAAAAGCGGCAGAGATCCGAGACCGCGCGATTGAACGCAGAGCGGCGATGAAGCCTGAAAAACATTGAAAGGTTGCAGTCTATCTCCCGGCGTTGGCGGACTGGCGGGATCATCATGCGCATGTCATTAAGCCTGCTTGATAAAATGGGTTTCGAAGCATGATCTTACGAATCGGCCCCAAAACTAGTCAACCGCAAACGTTACTCGCCGGTAATAACGCCCTAAACACAAGGCCTTACTCCACTTCCCCATCCTATTGTGGCCTGTTGCTAACCTGCGGCATCTCGCTTCGACCGCGGTTTGGACTTATGCGGCCGCGCCCTATCGCCTCGATAGCAAATTTGCCCGAATGATCAAAAAAACCTGGCGGCAGGGCTGGCAAAGCAGGGCCTGGTGCGTGAAGAATACACTAGACACGTAGCGCGTCGGCTTCCACAACGATGAGAAAGACTTGTTATCGGACTTACCCGCGGCTGCTTCGGGATAGTTAGTTGCCACGCTTAACCAAAAGCTATTGCTTCGATTAGACATTGGATGAGAAGGATGAGGCGACTTTTTATCTGCTTCGCGATCCTGACCTGCATCATCAGTGTGGCCGGATGCGCGGGCGTTAGCCAAAAGAGCGCAGAGGACCGGCCATTTTTTCAAACTGAGTATCAACAGAGCAGTCATGGAAAAAAAACCGCTTTCGATCGTCTTTTCGAGCTCGATCCGGGCCATATCGATGTCAAAGTTTCGCCTGAGTATAGCGAATGTCCGCCTGCCCGAATCGCGGTATTACCCTTCATCGATCGTGGCAGCGCGCAATTCGTAGTCGACAAAATGCCGGTCACCTTCCGCAACAAAAAAGAACGCGACCGGTGGGCGTGGACCGACGCTCAGCGTTTACGCCGCTACATGCAGGGTTATATGGCCGCACGCGAATTCCTGGTCGACAATTTGACGATAGTGGACGCGGTTCTGCAGGCGCACGGGATTAAAGACGGCGAAGATTTGGAAGCAGTCCCCCCCGCTGCCCTTGGCCAGTGGCTGGGAGTGGATGCCGTGGTCTATGGCACGGTACTGCATTACGAATCGTACTATGGGTTTTTGATCGCGGCTCAGCAGGTATCGGTAAGGGGACGTATCGTTTCAACGCACGACGGTCATGAATTGGTGAGCTTCGATGCCACTCGCGATCGCACCAATCTAATGCCGGCGATCGATCCGCTCGACATGGTAATCAACTCGGTACAGACTTTTCTGGATCTGCGCGACATCGAGATTGCCCGCAGTGAAGACGAAGCCTGCCGCGAAATCATGGTTCGCATTCCGGTTTCGCAAAAACTTCGGGAGCAACTGGTGCGCGAGGCCACCCAAAGGATCGTTACGCAAGGCGGAGATCTGCCGCCCAGTTTGGCTCCTTCAACCGGATCGTCCGAATACCTTCAAAATGACTCCTTGAACCTTCCCCAGTAGATAGGGTTGGACTGACCCCACCTGACGAGTACTTGCCATACAATTGAACTGTAATATCCAACCGCGAGCGTTGTGCGTAAAGAGCCTGGTTATGAAGTTTTTCTGACTGTGGACGTCCTATCAATTAGCGCACGTTTCGCAGCGATCGTTCGACATCGATGGATCTCAAAGGATATCCTATTAACTAACTGTTCGGCTGAATCCCGGAATTGCATCGCGTCGGCAATAGCGATTCTGCTTTCGGAAAGTGTCACACCGCATGTATTGGAAACTTTTGCGACGCCTGCTGCCCTATGCGGCCGTCATCTTATTGCTGTGGTATTCAACAAGAGGAATTCGTTTCAGCCAGACGCTTCGCTCGTTGCAACGAGCTGATTTGAGCCTCTTCGTAGGAGTCAGCCTGGCTGGATTTTTAGTCTGGTTCTTCGGCGAAACACTACTGTTTTCCCGGCTATTCAGCTATTTTCATAAGCGCACTGAAGTTTTCGAATTGGTTCCCGCCATTGCGGCATTTTACTTTCTTCAAATCATAAATCTTACTGTGGCCAGCTCGGCACTGATGTTCTTCTTGAATAAGCATAAAGGAGCAACCTGGAGTGCCGCCGGTGTTACTCTGCTATTCCAAGGGCTACTTGATGTTACGTTGCTTGGCGCATTAGCGCTAGCGGCTATTTTTCTAGGACTTGATCCACCTCTGCACGAAGTCGCCCCGTATGCCGTAATCATTTTGCTTGTAGGCACGACCACGGCTGGATCGTTTCTGTGGCTCCGCCCAAAATCGGGATTATTGAAATGGCTTTATGAGCGGCCGGCGCTGACTGCCTTTCGGATGGCGCGGCCGCGCCATTACATGAGTCTGGTGCTTATTCGGTTACCTATTTTTATAGCCGATGGTTTCATTCTGTTCGGCGAGCTACGAAGCTTTCACGTCGATATATCGCTCTTCCAAACATTACTATTTACGCCAGCCGTATTGTTGCTGGGTAGCCTACCGTTCGCGCCAGTTGGACTAGGTACGCTCCAGTTCCTGTTCGTGAAAGGTTTGGCAGGCTTTGCGCCACGAGCGGATTTACTGGCGGCGGCGCTGGCGATCAGTTTTATCAATCTGGTCTGGCGAATGCCGCTCGGTTTCGTTTCGATTGGTTTATCAAACCGGGATCGACTATCTGCGGAAGGCTACCGCGCGGCAGTATCGCTGTAAGTGTGATTGCGATGCGTATATTTGAGGCTGGCCGAACGTGAAAATCGGCATCAACCTTTTCTGGCTGGTTCCGGGCTACGGCGGCCTGGAAACCTATGTACGCGGACTGCTTTCCGGGCTTGATCAGGCTGACGATCGGAACCAATACCTGCTTTTTACCAATCCGTTAAATCATGGCACCTTTGGGCATTTATCCAATCGATTCAGCCGGCGGCTATGCCCGCTCCCGGTAACCTCCAGGGTCGCATGGCGGGTCGCGGAACAGCTTCTGACACCGCGTTACGCGGCGGTCGAAAAAATTGATCTTCTGCATTCGCCGGCCGACATGATCCCGCTGCGGCGCACATGTCCGGTGGTGGTCACGATTCACGACGTTAACTTTTATTCGCTTTCGGACCGGCTGCCGGTTTCGGCCAGTCGTCTGTTCGAACTATGGGTCCAGCGCTCGGCGCGGCGTGCCGATGCAATCATCACCGTCAGCGAGTTCAGCAGTTTCGCGATCAGTTCGCAGCTTGATGTTGCGCTCTCCCGGATATCGGTGATTCATAATGCTCCCGCGGTGAGGAAGCTTCCTTCGCCGGCCCATTGGCCGCGTTTGGCGCAGCGTCTAGGAATCGAAGGCGATCACTTGATCTCGTTTGCCGATGGTTCGCCGCATAAGAATCTGGCATCGCTGTTGAAAGCGACCGTTTATTTGAAATCATCGTGGCGGGGCCTGCAATTGGTGGTCATTGGGCAGCGGGCCCGGCAAGCTCGTTCGGTGCGCGCGCTCTTGGACAAGCTGAACCTGAACTCGCGAGTGATATTTACCGGATACCTGCGCGAGGACGAGCTTAATCTTGTGATGGCGAATGCGCGATTGCTGGTTTACCCGTCGTTATATGAGGGCTTTGGGCTGCCAGTGGTCGAGGCGATGTCGATGGGAGTTCCAGTCGTATGCTCGAATGCTGCGGCATTGCCGGAGATCGCGGGCGACGCCGCAATGTTGTTCAATCCGTTGTCTCCAGTTGAGATAGCGCGCGCCATCGAAAGGTTGATCACCAATGAGCCCCTGCGCCGAGAGTTCGTGATAGCCGGCCGCAAACAGGCCCGGCGCTTCTCATGGGAGCGTGCCGCGCAGCAGACCATAGCGGTTTACGATCGGGTCGCGGGCTTCAAAGCACCGGGCAGCCTGGCCACGGGATAGGAAACCGCTGAGTGCTTTCGCCAATGCGCCTCGGCGCAAGTCAGGCCGTCATTCTGAATTCAATCCGCCTGAACTCAAGCCGAGAAGCTAAGAATCACGGAGTGCTTTCTGCCGCCGTCCGCTATAGGCCCACCTCGGCTCTGGAACGGGTCAGCGTGTCGATCGCTACGTACATGATCGCCTTGGCGGACTTGATGAAATCCGCTACGTTCGCGACCCCCATTCCGCCCAGTCCTTCGGTGTACTCCGGGGGACAGTTCTCGGGCGGCCACGGATAGCCGATTCGTGCGCATGGAATCCCGAGCCGGCGGATGATGGCGCCGTCGGTCTGACCGCCCATCAGCGGTGGATCGCCGTGCGGCTTGCCCTCGACCAGTTCCCATCCACGATAGCTCGACTGGATGATCCAGTTGTTCTGATCGGTCGAGCCGCCGAAGCCGGAGCCGGTCATCTCCCAGTCGAATTCGATGTTTTGATGGCGCTGGTGCAGCTCCTTCATCAGTTCGGCAAACTGGGATTTCACCTCCGCCGGACTGGTGCGCGGACTACATCGCACGTCGAGGTAAATCTCGGTGGTGGCCGATGGAAACGCCGGCCGCTCGGGCCATCCGGCCCGTAAGGCCGAGATATGCCCCTCCGGCAAAATATTTCCTGACGTATTACGCTTGGTGTACTCGGGCAGCCACTTCTCGATTTCGTTGATAATCGTAGTGGCCGGGATGATCGCGCTGCGAAAACCGGGCGTGCCGCGCGTGATTCCCGCGTAACCCATGCTGCCGAACACCCGCACCTTGAACCAGCAGCACCCGGGCTCCTCGTGGAACACCACCCACCATGGCTTCACGATAACCGCGAAGTCCGGCGCGATGCCGCGAGTCAGCAGATGATAAACGCCGTCGGATAGCCCGTAGTTGCGACGATAGGGCAGGCTGACCGGCATCCCGCCGCCCGCCGAGGCGACGATCAGGTCGCCTTTAATCGGCACCCGCGCCTCGTAAAGCGCAGTGGCGACTTCGTTGATGGTCGCCACCATCCCCTTTGGATTCGCCGCGCCCAAGCCGAACACCATGTCGCCCTCGGCGAAGGCCTTGGGAACCATGTCGGGACGGAACTCGCGACCGACCCACGGAATCTCGCGCTCGGCGTCGTTGTCGATATGCGTATCGATCGGCGCATAGAGCATCAGCGCCGCGCCGCCGCCGCTGCCCTTGATCTCGCCCCAGCAGTTCCCGGTGTGCTCATCGACCGGCTGATAATGGCCGTGGCCGCCGAGATGATCGCGCTGGTAGGCGGCCATGAATTCGCTGGCCGGCCGCTCAAGCCCGGTCGGACTATGCACGTTGATCAAGTCCATCAGCAGGCGCTTGAGCCGGGAGCCATCGAGGCGCGCACAAGCCTCCTCGTACCACTTCTGCTGTTGCGTGGAGAACGGCAACTGTTTGGTTTTGGCCGCCATGGTTAATCCCTCTCTTTGCTTCGGAGCTGGCTCTTATCTTAATCGCGCGCCTAATCGATTTTCAGATGTTATGGATTCGGCTCTCTGGTATGCGACGCCATCCAGGCCGAATAGTCAATCAGGGCGTCATCCGCGCCTTGCGCGCCAACCGCCTGCACTCCGATCGGGAGGCCGTTGCCGCCCGAACCGGTACGCCAGCCGACGCACGGGTTACCCAGACAGGTCCACATGCGCTCGAAAATCGGATCGCCGGTCGCGTAGATTCCGGCGGGCGCGACGCCGGGCGCGGTGGGCGTGATCAGAACGTCCACATTGATGAAAAGCGCTTCGATATAGGCGCGGCACTTGCGCACGATCAGCTTGGCGTTCTGTAGCTGGGAGACGCTGCGCGAGCGCCCATGCTCGATCAACTCACGTAACTTGGGCGTCAGCCGCGTGCGATGGTTCTCATATTCATGGCGCAGGCAGATCGCGTTCTCATAGGTCATGATGGTCTCCTGCGCGTCGGCCATATCATCGAAAAACGGCGGCAAATCGATAACGCTTACCGGCGCATCCGCCCGCGCCAGCTTGTCGACCGTCTGATTAAACACCTGATGCATCTCGACGCTGCCGCGATTCCACCAGGTTGTGCGGCAAACCCCGATGCGCGGCGTTCTGCCGGCAACTTTTGAACTGGTCGGGCGGCCAAGCCCGGTCAGCACTCCGGAGATGAGGTGCAGATCCTCGAAGTAGTTGGTCATGAAGCCGAGTGTATCGAGCGAGGGCGCGGTGAGCTTGATCCCATCGTAGTTGAACCGAGCAAAGGTCGGTTTGTAGCCGATTACGCCGCAGTAGGCGGCGGGACGCAGAATCGATCCTGCGGTTTGCGTGCCGAAGCCGGCGGGCACGTGCCAATCAGCCACCGCCGCCGCGGTACCGCTGGACGAGCCGCCCGGCGTATGGGTCCATCGATGGGGATGCCGCGTTTTGCCGGGTGAGAACGTGGCGAACTCGGTGGTGACGGTCTTGCCGAGGATGATCGCGCCGGCCGCCCGCAGCATCGCGACGCAAATCGCATCGCGGCTGCTCATATGGCCCTTATAGATCGGCGATCCGTACTCTGTCGGCATATCCTCGGTATCGATGATGTCCTTCATCGCGACCGGTACGCCATGCATCGCGCCGACCGGCTTGCGGCGGTCGCGATCGCGCGCCTGCAGCATCACCAGGTTGCGATCGAGGAACTGCCACGCGCCGATTTCGCCCTCGCGCTGCGCAATTCGATCGAGATAGGCTTCGGCCAGCGCACTCGCGGTCAAGCTTCCCTCACCGATCCGTTTGCGCGCTTCGGTGGCCGATAGCCGCATTAATTCGGATTTGGAATCCATCGCGACTCCCTGCCTCACATTGTCGTTTTTCACATCAGCGCTTTTCACATCATGGGTTCTTCGAGCGCCAGCAGATGTCCCCATAACTTGGTCGCGTGGTATTTGCGCACTTCCCAATTCGCATCATCCTCGATCAGTCGCGCGCCGAAACCATATTCGACCCCGAAACCCGACGGCGTCTTGACGTAGAACGAGGTCATCAGATCGTTGGTATGGCGCCCGAGCGTCAGAATCAGCGGGATTTTGCGCTCCAGCACCAGGTCGTAGGCGCGCCCGATGTCATCCAGGGAGTTGGCCTCGATCATAAAATGATTCAGGTCGCCGGGCTTCATACCATAGACCGCGTTCATTAGCGCGAGGCTGTGATGGCGCGGATTGCAGTGCATGAAAACCGCGTCGGCAACATCCCACGCAATGTAATCGCTGATTTTGAAGCCCAAATTCTTGATGTAAAAGTCGGCTGACTTGTGCTGATCCGCGCAGGCGAACACCGCGTGACCCAGACCGAGGCGGCCGGCGTTGAAACCGCTCACCGGACGGCCATAGCGCAACGGTTCATGATCGATGATCGGGCCGTACGAAATCTCCATCGGGATACCATCCGGATCGCGAAACTTATACAGCGCCAGCACCTTGCGCTCGTCAGCCTCTTGCGCCGCGCCCGCGACGGTTTTGACCCCAATCGAGTTCAGATGGCTAGCGATCCGGTGCAACTCGTCCATGCTCGCCACCTCCCAGCCGACGTAGGCGAGGCCGTCGGTTTTGCCCGGCTGGAGTGCGATTCGATGATGGTGATCATCGACGCGCAGATATGACGGCGAGTGCTGGTCCGTGCGCGTCTGCACCGCCAGTCCGAAGACGTTGGTCATCAGGTCGCTCCACGCCTCCAGATCGGTGACGTTCACCCCGATATACGCAAGCTGTGTTACACCCATCTTCGCACTCCCATTACCGCGCCCACGAGGGGCGCGTTGCAGGCCGCGGGCGATCAGCTCGCGACAAATTGCTCGGCATAGATATGCTCAGGATCAACCCCCAGCTCATTCAGGCGGCGGCGCGCCGCTTCGATCATTGGGGGCGGACCGCATAGATAGGCGACCGTATCGGGATCGGCAGCATCCTCCGGCGTCAGCACCTGCACCGGGTTGCCCTGAACCAGCCCCGAGGCAGGATCTTCGACCCGGTCGGCGCTCAGCCGCAGCCGCAATTGCGGCATCCAGGCGGCGCGCAACTCGACTTCATCGCGATAGAAGAACTGACTGTCGCTGGCGCATCCGAAGCTCAGCAGCATCGGAGGCTTTACTCCGGAGCGTCGGCGGATGCTGTCGAGCATCGATATAATCGGCGCCACGCCGGTGCCACCCGCGACAAACACATGGGGTGCAGGGCTCTCGCGCAAAATGAACGCGCCGAGCGGTCCCTCGACTTCAATTTCATCGCCCGGCTCGCATCGCGCGGTAAGATATTCCGACATCGCGCCGCCCAGAATGAGCCGAATCAGGAATTCCAATTTGGGCAGATCGCGCGGCAGCGACGCCATCGAATACGATCGCCATTGATCCGTGCCGGGAACCTTTACCCGGACATACTGGCCGCTGTGATATGCGAAATCGATTCCGCGCGGAGCTTTGAGCACCAGTCTGACAACCGTATCGGACACCATTGCGGCATCTTCGACGGTCGCCGAAAACAGTTTGGGACCGGCCTCCTCAAGCAGGTCGCTCGGATAATCGAGCCGGACGCTACTGTCGGCGTGCGCCAGGGTGCTGCACAGCAGGCGCCGACCCTGCACGATTTCAGCCGGGATCAGCGAGTGCGCCCGCGATGGATCCATCCGCAGATCGCCATCCATCATCTGCGCCACGCAGGTGGAGCAACTGCCGGAACGGCACTGATGGACCAGCGCGATCTCCTGCCTGAGCGCGGCATCGAGCACGTATTCACCGGCCGCGACCGTAATCCGCTTCTCGACCCCATCCTCGAACCTCAGGATGATTTCATGCGCCTGTGCGCTCGCTGGTTCGCTCCTGAGGTCAGTCAAGGGAATATCCCGGCAACTTAATCTTTTCGATCGGCTCCCGGCGGCGGGGCCTGGATGCCGCGATTGAAACGGGCCGCCAGCTTGCGCCAGCCGACCACCACCGCATCGAGCTTGCAAAGCTGCTCCTGGTTCCAGCCATCCATCTTTTCGTAAAAATCCTGCATCGCCTCGCGCGCGAACAGGTCGCGATTGTTGAACTCCAGCAGGCCCAGCGGCTCGAAAAAGTTGGTGTACTTGAACTCGGCCTCTTTGCGATCCTCTTCGCTGTTGCAATGGCCGACGATAATTTCCCAATACTCATGATGGGTATCGTCGATCGGAACGTAGAACTCGTACTGCGCCCAGTTGGTCACCGGCCAGTGCTCGACCAGCAGCACGCCCGGCACCCACATCGAGGTGCGCACGTAATACTCCTGCTTGCCGTAAACCTTCATGCCGGTAACGGCATTTTCATTGATATAGTTGTAGAGGTTCAGATGGGGGTCATAGCGGTTCATGATCCCCTTGGGACCTTCGGGCAAATCGATCACTTCGACCGCTTCGGGCGACTTGGGTTGCCATCCCAGCGCCAGCTTGCGATCGGTCGCCGCGATAAAAACATTGTCGTAGTGGATCAGAACATGGCCGGGATCGAAACCATTCTCGACCGCCAGACGCCAGTTCGAGTCGCCCGTGCGATGGATCCCGCGGACGAAGGTATTGTCGTCGAGAATGAAAGCGACCGGATTGGGATCGTATTCCTTCGGCACGCGCATCGGCAGATCGGAGGTTAGCGGCGGGACCGGCTTGAAATCCTCGTCGCCGACGAAGACCCAGATCATCCCGTTCTTCTCGTGCGTCGGATAGGTGCGAATCCTGGTCTTGCCGATCTGCGCGTCGTCGGGTGAGGCGAGGATGGTCTTCAGCACCCCGTCTTCAAGCCCGTAGGTAAACCCGTGATACCAGCAGGTCAGATGCTCATCGGTCAGGCACATCGATTTTTTCGAGATCCTGACGCCGCGATGGGCGCAGCGGTCGGCGAGCGCATAGACCTTGCCGCCTTTTCCGCGGCGCAGAGCAATCTCATGACCGGCGATCATCACGCCCTTTACCAGCTTGTCAGGCACCTCATGGGTGAAAGCGGCCGGATACCAATGATTCTTGAGACCCCACTTCGCCTCGAGATACGGCTCGTATTCCCGATGCGGTGAGACGGCCTTCGCAGCCACCTTGCGTGCGCCAACTCCCATGGTCGCTTTCTCCTTGCGAGCCTCCGTTCACTCCCCGCAGCTTCGACTCACAACGGAGATCGGCGAACTCGCACCGGCGATTACATCACAATCACGGGGATTTTATAAAGTGGCGACGATGCGGTCGCGCATTTCAGGCAACTCCCATCGCGCTCGATGACGGACGGCATGAGGGGGCCGGCGCGCCGCTGCAAAATATCCGCTTTGGCCGAAGCATCGCTTCTGTAATGCTTTACCGCGATGACTCCGAAACGCACCCGGCGCGCGCGCGCGGCACGCTCGAGCCGCCGCTCATCGAAGCCGCGACGCTACCTGGTCTGCCGCGCGAGCGAGGTGCCGCCCGGAACCTCGCTGAAGTTCATCCTGCCGATCGACGGCTTCGACGAGGAATGTTTTCTGGTCAATTGCGATGGCGAGTACCACGCGTACGTCAACCGCTGCTGCCATATCCCGATCGCGATGGACTGGATCGACAATCAGTTCTTCACCGCCGACGGACGCTACCTGTTGTGCCAGACCCATAACGCCTGCTACCTGCCGCGGACCGGCGAATGCATCTTCGGTCCGCCCGGCACCCCCGGCAAAGCGCTGGCGAAGGTGCCCTTGGAGCAGAGCGATGGGACTATCTACGCATCACCGCGCAGCGTCCAACAGCCTTGAGCAATAAAAATTGGGGTGCTGAAGATTCGTCGGGCCGAAGCAGTCGATGCGGCGAGTGGGAATCGATCGTGCGCTGATTTGGCGTGCGCTGATTTGAGAAGCGGGACGCTTATTCGTATTCGTCGCCGAAATGAGCGCGGATGATGCGCGCCTTCAGATATTCGAGCGTGCCGAGATCTTCGACGATATCCCCACCCGTATCATAGAAGAACAGCTCGCCGTTTTTGGTTCGCCCAACCGCGATGATCCATTCCAGATCGTCACGATCCTCGAGCAAGTAGTTGATGGTTTGCGCCACACCGCGGCCAGGAATAATCGTGACCTTTGGCCGTGGCTGCTTTTCCTTTTCCTGCTTGGGCATCGCTTATTTCAAATCCCTGGCGGAAGGATCGCTGCCAGTTGCGTTACCTAGATTAGGAACGCCCAGCAAGCTAAGTCAATAGCATCTCCGCCATCACCTCGGCGTGATGCGTGTTCGGAAAAAAATCGAACGCGCGCACTATGCCAAGCTTGAATCCCGTGCGCGAAAGTTCCTTCAAATCCCGCATCAGGGTCGCGACATTACACGAAACATAGATGACACGGGACGCCTTGAGCTTGACGATCAAGTCGATCAGATCGGCGGCGCCGGCCCGCGGCGGATCGATAATCACCACCTCCGGCCGATACCGTGCGCGCGAGAGAAAGCGCGCAATCTCGCCGGCGTTCATCGCGAGGAATTGCACCTCGGAAAGCCCCAGCCGCGCCGCGTTGCGCCGTGCGGTCTCGATCGCGAACGGATCGTAATCCACCCCGATCACTCGCGCGCCGCGGCGTGCGGCCGGCAAACTGAAATTGCCCGCGCCGCAGTATAGATCGAGAATTTCGCCGCCCGTATCGATAGCCGCGGTGCCCATCACGGCGGCCACCAACTTGCGGTTTTCCGCATGGTTCACCTGGGTGAAAAGATCGGGCTCGACCTCGATCGTAAGGCCCGGCTCGAGCTCAATCGGTAGCGACGGATGGCCGATCACAGCGCGCGCCTTGCCATCGCGTATCACGATTCCGCTCAGCGCCGGAATTTCGTCGATCAGCCGTTGCGCCCGGTTGGTATCCGCTGTCGTCGGCGATGACGCCAGATGCACCACGACCGACTGGACCGCGCCGCCCACCGCCACTTCAATCTCACGGCATCGCCGACCGAAAGCAGCCGCGATCAATTTTGGTAACTCAATTGCCGGGGCCGCCACCAGGCAGCGATCGATCTCGACGATACGATTGCTCGCGGCCTCGTGAAATCCCACCGCGCCGTTGTCGCCAAGCTTGAAGCGCACACGCGATCGATAGCCGAACTCCGCGGGTGCAGG
Organism: Deltaproteobacteria bacterium; assembly: GCA_027317185.1. Taxonomy (GTDB): domain Bacteria; phylum Desulfobacterota; class Binatia; order Binatales; family Binataceae; genus JAJPIG01. Next base: position 18,654 of record DAHVFB010000027.1, on the reverse strand, counting down.
TTCGATCAGGCCGTCAATCGGCAGTTCCGCGCCAAGATTATGCGCGAACTCCGCCGCTATCAGCCGTGCTTTATGCGCGACCTGCGCCGGGTAACTGAGCTGCTGCCAATCGCACCCGCCGCATCGCGGTACAAAGGCGCAGGGCGGGACGCGCCGATCGGATCCCGCGCGAACAATTCCTTCGATTCGCGCCAGCGAATAATTTCGCCGTTCGCTTTCGATTGCCACTTCCAGTACATCGCCCGGCGCAGCGTTCGGAACCATCACGGCGCGGCCATCGATCCGGCCTACGCCATAACGGCCGAGCGTCAGGTCTTCGATTTCAACTGTAGGCATCGGATGCTTCCGCGACTCTCATTACGCGACTGTCATTAACTCTCATTATATCAGTCCGGCGATCCTTCGGCCTGACTTGTAGGATCGCGATTGACCGGGCAACATCATGACGGCGGATGCAACGGGGCACCCTCGCCATAACCCAACCTGTAGTAGCGAGCTTGGCATGCGAATGCCGATACATTTCAGACTGTGGCAATCAAATCCGATCCGCATTTGGTAATTGATCGCGCCTTGTCCGAGGACCGGGCGCGTTATCTCGATCTGTTCGCCGGGCGGCTGTTCGCGCGTCAACCGGCAAGTTTGACCGCGCGCCTGCCGGCCGCGACGCGCGAGGCGATCGCCGCCGAGACGTTCGAATTTTTTTATCGGCGAACCGAACCGATAAAGCTCAGCGTTGCGCCCGGCGGCGAGGGCGTTATCGCGATTCGCAGCGGGATGCCGGACTGCCCGTTCATCGTGGACAGTCTGCTGGAATATTTCCATCAGATCGGCGCCCCGGTCCGGATGCTGTTGCATCCGGTATTCAGCGTCTCGCGGGACGAGAGTGGACGGCTCAAATCGTTCGAGCGGATGCGCGCGGGAGAGCGCTCCGAATCGATGCTGTATGGCGAGATCGAGCGGCCGAACGATCCCGCGCAGGTGGCGCAGATCGAATCCGCGATCCGCGAGATCCTCGACGAAGTGCGGCGCGCAACCGGCGATTTCGAACGGATGGCGGCGCGCGCGCTCGATATCTGCGAAGAGACCGCGGGCCTGCGCGAGATGCTGGAGGTGCGTGACTTCATGCACTGGCTGGTGCATGGCGGCTTCGTATTCCTCGGCTATCGGCGTTATCGCGTGGTCGCGCCCGAAGACGGCCTGGCGCTGATGGAGATCGACGGCCACAAGGGTCTGGGGATTTTGCGCGGAACCGAGGCTCGCTCGCGATTCGGGTCGCCGCGTCCGGTACACGGCCTCGAAATAACGCAACGCAAGCTGCTGTTCGACGGTCCGCTGCTGATCGTCGGCAAAACCCGCCGGCAATCGATCGTGCATCGGCGGCGCGCGATGGACGACGTCACGATCCGCCGCGTCGGTCCCGGCGGAGAAATCAGTTTCGATCGCTTTTTGGGTCTGTTCACCTCGAAAGCTTACAGCGAGGAGGCGGAACATATTCCGGTTTTGCGCGCCAAGCTGAGCGCGCTGCTGGAGGCGGAAAAGACCATTCCCGGCTCGCATGATTTCAAGGAGCTGGTCACCGCCTTCAACAGCTTTCCCAAGGAAGATCTGTTCCGCGCCTCGGTGGCCGAGTTGCGCGAACAATTAACGCTGATTCTGGACGTCAAGAACGAATCGGAAGTGCGGTTGAGTATCAACTCCGATCCCGAGCGCGGGGTGGTGATCGCGATGGTGCTGATGCCGCGCGAGCGCTTCTCGGCCGAAGTCCGGGTGAAAATTCAGGAGGCTCTTGCACAACGCCTGGGCGGTTCGGCCATCTATTATTATCTTGCCCTGGGCGAAGGTTACACCGCACGTTTGCATTTCTGCTTCGATGCGCCGCCGCCCGCGCTGACAATTCTTCCGGAGCTCGAAGCGGAGATTGAAAAGCTCGCGCGAACCTGGACCGATCGCCTGCACGAGGCGCTGGCCGAGCGGCTGGGTGCGAACCACGCGAGCGAGTTGGCCCATCGCTGGGCCCGAGCCTTCAGCGGAGATTATCAAGCCAGCACCAGCGTCGATCGCGCGGTTATCGACGTCGAACGGGTCGAGGAGTTGCTCGTAACCGGCGGCACCCGGGCCGCGGTGAGCGCCACTGGCGAGGTCGAAGGGATGAGCGAACTTCGCATGTATGAGCTGGGCGAAGCGCCGATTCTGTCAGAGTTGATGCCGATTCTGCAGAACTTCGGCCTACAGGTGATCTCCGAGGATGCGCACGAAATTCGTCCCGCTACCGGCGTGGAAAAGCCGCCTGCGGTATTCGTGCAATCGTTTCACGTCAAGGGCCTCAAGCATGACGCGCTCGGCGACGCGGCGGCTTCGGCTATAGCGGCCAGCGCCTTGAGCGCTGTGATCGGCGGTATGGCCGGCAACGATGGCTTGAATGAGTTGAGCATCACCGCCGGCCTGACCTGGCGCGAGGTGGCATTGGTGCGCGGCTACGTCGCGGCGGCATTCCAGATGAAGCTGGCGCCGACCCGGTCCGCGCTGGAACGTGTGCTGCTGTTGAATCCGGAGCTGGCGCGGATTTTGGTGGATTTGTTCGTGGCGCGGCTCGATCCTGATCGCGATTCGCGCCCCGATACCATCGCAAGTTTGCGCGCCGCCTACCTCGAACGGCTCGGCACGGTAGAAAATATCGCCGACGATCGCACCGCGCGGACGATCCTTTCGATGGCCGAGGCGACCGTGCGCACCAATTTTTTCCTGTTGCCGCCGGATCGGCTGCCCTACTTCGCACTGAAGTTCGAGAGCGGAAAGATCCTCAATCTGCCCGGGGTTGCGCCGCTGTACGAAATTCACGTCGACAGCCCCCGGATGGAAGGCTGCCATCTGCGGGGCGGAAAAATTGCACGCGGCGGCATCCGCTTCAGCGATCGGCCGGACGATTTTCGCACCGAAGTTCTGGACCTGATGAAGACCCAGACCGTGAAGAACGCGATAATCGTGCCGGTTGGCAGCAAGGGCGGCTTCATTGTCAAACCGCGCGGCGCCGCGGCGATAACCCATCGGGAAGTGGTTGATGCGTATCAGACGCTGATCAACGCGATGCTCGATTTGACCGACAACCTGGCCGGCGATCGCGTGCTGCATCCGGAGCGCGTCAAGGCGCTCGACGGCGACGATCCGTATCTGGTGGTCGCGGCGGACAAGGGCACTACGGCATTTTCCGACCTCGCAAATGAAATCGCGCAGCGGCGCGGCTTGTGGCTTGACGATGCGTTCGCCTCGGGCGGTAAACATGGATACGACCACAAGGCGCTTGGCATCACAGCGCGCGGCGCGTGGGAGTCGGTCAAGCGGCACCTGCGCGAAATGGGCCGCGATCCCAATCGTGGCGATCCGGTCACGGTCGTCGGCCTGGGCGATATGTCGGGCGACGTATTCGGCAACGGTCTGCTGCAGGCGGACAATCTGAAGCTAATCGCGGCGTTCGACCATCGGCACATTTTTATCGATCCCAATCCCGATCCGAAGACCAGCTTCGCCGAGCGCCGGCGGCTGTTCGATCTGCCCAACTCGCAATGGTCGGATTACGACCCGGCGCTGATCAGCCGCGGCGGCGCGGTGTACAAGCGCGGCCTCAAACGAATCGAGTTGAGCCCCGAAGCGCGCGCTGCGCTCAAATGCGAGGAAACCGAGCTCGACAGCGATAGCCTTATCCGCGCCATCCTGCGCGCCGAGGTTGACCTGCTGTACAATGGCGGTATCGGCACTTACGTGCGCGCCACCGACGAGAACGATGCGCAGGTGGCCGACCATGCCAACGATAGCTGCCGGATCACCGCGCGCGAACTGCGCGCCAAAATCGTTGTGGAAGGCGGCAATCTGGGCCTCACCCAGCATGCGCGGATCGAATACGCGCTGCTGGGCGGCAGAATCAACACCGATGCGATCGATAATTCCGCCGGCGTCGATTGTTCCGATCACGAGGTCAATCTGAAAATTTTGCTGCAGCCCGCACTGGCGCGCGGCGCCATAACCCTCGCGGAGCGCAATGCGATGCTGGCGGCGGCCGCGAACGAAGTGGCCGATCGCGTGCTGCATGACAATCGCGATCAGGTGCTGTCGCTCAGCCTCGAACAGATTCGCAGCCGCGCCGAAATCGACACCTACCGCGAGCATCTGACCGCGATCGAAAAACGCGGTGTGCTGCGCGCTCACGAGGAGGCGCTGCCAAACGCCGAGTCCTTACACAACCGCCGCGCGTTGTTTGCCGGACTCACGCGTCCCGAGCTGGCGGTCATCGCGGCCTACACCAAGATCGATTTGGTGGCGCGAATCGAAAGCTCGCCACTGATCGATGACCCTTACATGATCGAGTTCTTCCTGCGGCCCTACTTCCCTGCCGCTATCGCGCAACGCTGCGCGGCCGATCTGCCGCGCCATCGTTTGCGCCGCGAACTGATCGCCAGCCGTGCGGTGAACGAACTGGTCGATCTGATGGGTTCGGTGTTCGTGTTCCGGCTGGGACGCGATGATGGCGCCGAGGCCGAGGATGCGCTCCGCGCCTGGATTATCGCGGCAGGCATTTTGGATCTGCGAGGGTGGGCCGAGCGGCTACGTGATCGCGCGCAAAACCTGCCCTCGGACGCCGAAATCGCCTCCTTCTTCGCGCTCGAACGCGCCGCCAGACGAGCCTCCGGCTGGGTGCTGGCGCGGCTCGACGAGGTCCTCCCAATTGGAGCTCAAGTTGCCCGCTTGCGGCCGGCCTTCTTTGAACTTGCCTCGGGTTTCGAAGATCTTCTGGCCGGTGCGGAACGCAATCGCTTTGAACGGGTCTATCGCGATCTTCGCTACGCCGTGCATGAAGAGGCCATTGCGCACGATCTTGCCCGGCTTGAGTTTGCCGATCACATTCTCAACATTCTCAGTCTTACTTTCGGCCGTGAAGTGCCGGCCCTCGTGGTCGCCCAGGCCTATTTCGCGATCGGCGCGGAGCTCGACTTCGCCATCCTTGAAGGGGCGCTGGCATCCGCCGATGGCGACCAATGGGAACGGCGGGCGGCCGCGGAACTCGCGATGGAACTGTCCGCGGTCCGAATGGAGTTATGCCGTGCGGTATTGGAAAGCGGGGACGGCGCGAGTAGCGCGATACGCAGGCTGCGAAGCCGGCAGCCGCGCGAGTTCGCCGCGCTCGAACGCCTGTTCATCGAGCTGCGTGCGATGCAGCGAATTGGCCTGGCGGCCTTGCAAGTGGCGATTCGCGCGCTTTCGCGGCTGGCGCATGGTGGCGCACAAGCCTGATTACAGGTCCCGGCCGATTACGTCTCGAGGCTGGCCAAATTCGCGGTTTTCAGCGGGGCCATCCCGCGTGCAAACGCCGCCTTTTGATTAATGAAAGCGACCAGGTCCTGGTACAGTCGCACACCAGCCGCGATGAAAAACGCGATGGTTGCATAGGCCACCGCCACCGCCGTCAGATCGATCAGGAAGAGCACTACGCCGACCGTTCCCGTTAGCACCCCCACTGGACCGAGGATACGGCTAATGAGAAAGAACGCGCCGCCCGCCCATGCGTTATAGCCGGACCACATCGCAAGAAATACCACGAACCGCGTGGCGACTCTGAAGAAGCGCCCACGGACAAGCTCGCGGCTGTAAAGCAGCGCCGGAAAGCTGCTATAACCGTCCAGCACCAGTGCGCATTGCGCAAAATAGATCCAGAACAGGGCCAGCACCGCGGGTAGTACGATCAGACGCAAATCCAAGACGATGTGCGAATACATCAGGGACAGTACGATGGTCTCGGGAACCAGCAAAAGCAGCACCGCCACCGCGATCACCAACAACTGCAACGCCACCACCCATAAAAACGACGGCGTCATCGCAATCGCCCGCCGATAGACCGCCAGCGCCTCGCCGACGACGGTCGGCTCGCGCACCCCACTCTGGATCCGGTTAAGCGTACACAGCACGACCAGGTTGACCGCCAGGGTCACGAAGATCGATGTGATCTGCAAAATATTAACTGCCCAGTCCGGCACTGGCAGCGGTTCGTTCGGCGATACCGGCAGGTATGGCATCTGCGCCGGAATGAACGCTACCGCATGCACCCCCGCGCCGAAGTGGCGCGCCACCAGCGCCTGGATATTAATGGCGTCGGGCAACAGGCATAACGAAGAAATAAGTATCGGCGGCGCCAGTACCAGCGCGAGCACGCTGAGGTTGCCGCGCAGGTCGTTGACCGCATTAGCGAGGTAGATGAAGCTGCTTTTTAGCCGCGGCGGTTGACCCACAATGAGACCGAGGTTGGCATCCAGCGCGCAGCGACACAAGCGTGAATGCTGCGTCTGCTGCAATCTTCCTCTGTCGATGATCGGATTGATAAAGCGGATGCTATACTCGGCCCTCAGGGTCGGCTGAGTCGGCTTCAATAGAGGAAGGCTGCTTATGGCTCAAGACGAACTGGCGGCAAAAATCCAGGAGGAAAATCGAAACATCCACCGGCTTCGATTCCTGGTTAATCTGACCTATGCCACCATCGCACAGGATTATTCCATGACGCTCGATCAGGCCTGGGAACATGTGCGCGCATTGAAGGGTACCGCGGTTGCGATGTTCCCCGGCAAGGACGAGACCTTCGATCTGATTTATCTTCCACGTTTTTCGCGCCTGTTGGCCGAGCGGTTCCGCGCCAACTGAGGAGTAGGGCGGGCTTCCATGAAGCAGCTCGCCGGCATTATCGCACTCGCCGACGGCTCTACCCGTCAGGGGGTGGTGCGCTTCGGCGATCGGATCGAAGCGGTCGATCTCGCCTCCACTGCCAGCGGACTTTATATTCTCCCCGGACCGATCGATCTGCAGGTTAATGGGGCCGGTTCATTAAGCGTTGCCAGCGGATCGGCTGACGATCTTCGCGCGATCGCACGTGTGCTCGCGCACGAAGGCACCACGGCTTTCATGCCGACCGCGATCACCGCGCCGCTCGATCGGATCGAGGCGATTGATCGCGCGATCGATCAGGCGCGCGCCGACCAATTTGGCGATCCGGCTGAAGCGGCGATCCTCGGGATGCATCTGGAAGGCCCGTTTATCGCACGGCTCGGGATGCATCCGCGATTCAACTTGACGCCGATTGGCGAACCGTTCGCGCGCGTGATGCGCCTGCGGTCGTTGCGCCTGATCACCCTCGCTCCCGAACTGGCAGGCGCGCGCGAAGCAATCGCACGGCTGACCGCTCACGGCGTGGTGGTTTCACTGGGCCATTCCGACGCCACTTTCGATCAGGCCATGCAAGCCATCGCGGCGGGCGCGCCGATGTGTACCCATCTGTTCAATGCGATGCGCCCGCTGCATCATCGCGAACCGGGAATTGCCGCCGCATTCCTGTCCACGGGGTATGCGGCCTTAATTCCCGACGGCGTCCATGTGCATCCCGCGATGCTGCGGCTGGCGATCAAGGCGCGCGGCACCGCGAATATCATTATCACCACCGACAAGTCTCCACTCGACGCTGATATCAAAGCCCGTGACGGAGCCGCGCGGCTGGCCGATGGCACACTCGCCGGCAGCATAATCTCGATGCTTGATGGAATCCGCCTGATCGTCGAGCAGGCCGGTGTACCACTTGGCGAGGCCTCGCGGATGGCGAGCGCCAATCCCGCCGCGGTGCTGGGGCTTGGCGATCGCGGCAGAATCGAGCCGGGCGCGCGCGCGGATTTGATTGTGCTCGATCGGGAACTGAAGCTGAAAACGGTTTTTGTCGGCGGCCGCGAATTGAACTGATACGTAACCGTAAGCGGACCATTTTTTAGATTGATCAACCGACTTACCATCGGGCTAAGCCTGTCGTTGAGCGGTTTGTATGCCGCCATGGGCCGTCAGGCCGAGGCGGGACTGCGGCTGTGCATCGCGGACCTGAACGCAGCCGGCGGTGTCGTGGTTGGCGGCCGCCATCACGAATTGGCGCTCGAATGCCATGACGACGGCAGTGATCGCGCGCGTTGCGCTGAAATTTATCGTTCGCTCTGTTTTGAAAATCGCGCCGATCTTATTTTCGGACCGTATTCGAGCAGACTCACGCGAGTCGCCGCACCGATCGCCGAGCAGGCCGGTTTGCTCTTTATCAATCACGGCGGCGCAGCCGACGATCTATACGAACACAAGCTGCGCATGATGGTCGGCATTCTGAGTCCGGCGAGCGAGTACCTTAAAAGCTGCGCACGCCTGATCGGCGCGATGAAGTTCTTTCGCAAACGCGTCGCGATCGTATCGACTCGCAGCACCTTCGCCCGTGAAGTGGTGGCTGGATTCGAGGCCGCCTGCACGGATCGTCTGGCGCGAAGACGCGGCATTCGCATACGGCTCAAGTACAACGGTCCGTTCGATCCCGCGGCGCCCCCGCATCATTTGATGGATGCGATCAGGCGTAATCGGATCAATGTACTGGTCTCGGCCGGCAGTTTCGCGCACGACCTGGCGGTGATGCGCACGATGGCCGCGCATGCGATCAACCTCCCGGTGCTGGCCTGCGTGGCCGCCGGCGTGAGTGCGTTCGGCACCACGCTGGGCGATCAGGTCGAAGGAATCGTCGGCGCCAGCCAGTGGGAAGAGGATGCCGGAATCGAACCCGATCTGGGACCCACGCCGACGGCGTTCGGCGGGCGGATGCGCGCGCGGTCTCCCGGCGCGCCGTGCGACTATCCCGCGGCACAAGCCTATGCCGCCGCTTTATTGGCCGTGGCCGCGTTGCAGTCCGCGGGCGCGATCGATCAGATAAAACTGCGGGCTGCATTCAACGATCTGAAAACACGCACGCTGTTCGGCGATTTCGCGATCGATCGCGTCACCGGCCGTCAGCTCGGGCATCGCATGTTGCTGGTGCAATGGCATGGCGGACGCAAAGTGATTATTGCGCCCGAGCCGGATCTTCACTCCGATGCGATCGAATTCCCTTCCGGCTGGCGGCTGCTCATGTCATCTTTTCAGCTACTTCGGATCAGACGTGGAAGAACTGACGAGGATGACGAAAGTTAAACTGGCGCTCGCCGGACGCGCACATCTGGCAGTGGGCCTGATGTCCGGCACCTCGCACGACGGCGTCAGCGCAGCGTGTATCGAAATCGACCGGCAGCGGCGGCCGCCGGTAAAATTGATCGCCTTCGACTCGTATCCGTATCCTAAACCGCTGCGCATGCGGCTGCTCGAAGCCTCGAGCGGCAGGCCGGTAGGCGCGCTCGAACTATCCGCGCTCAATTTCGAACTGGGGACCGCCTTTGCCCGCGCAGCGACCGGCGTGCTGAAAAAAGCCCGGATCGATCCGGCGCGCGTATCGTTTATCGGATCGCATGGCCATACCTTCGCCCATCTGCCGCCGCGCCGCGCCGGACGCGGCACCGCCTCAACCCTGCAGCTCGGCGAGTCGGCGGTAATTGCGGCCGCTACCGGAATTCCGGTGGTCGCCGATTTCCGCCCGATGGATATCGCAGTCGGAGGCGAGGGTGCGCCGCTCGCGCCGTTGGCGCATCGATGGCTATTCGGTGACGTGCGGATGGGCCGGATCGTCCAGAATATCGGCGGGATCGCGAACGCCACCTATTTGCCGGCGGCGCGCAGAGTCGAAAGCGTGCGGCCAATTGCGTTCGACACCGGACCGGGCGTGATGATGATCGACGCGTTGGCGGCGCGGCTCAGCGGCGGACGAATGCGGATGGATCGCGACGGCCGTCTGGCGGCGGCGGGTATCGTCAACCCGCAACTGCTGGCGGAACTGATGCGCAATCCGTATTTGCGGCGCAAGCCGCCGAAATCCACCGGGCGCGAAGATTTCGGAGCGGCGTACCTGGAGCGGATAAGCGCGCGCGCCGAAGCGATGAAAATCGATAGCCGCAGCCTGATCGCGACCCTCACCGCATTCACCGCGCATTCGATCGCCGACGCCTGTCGGCGCTTCATCGGACCGCTAGGTCGAATCGATCAGCTAATCGTTACCGGTGGCGGCGCGCGCAATCCGGTCTTGATGGAAATGCTGAGGCGCGAGTTGCCCGCGATACAAGTGATGACCGCCGAGCAGGTCGGCGTCGACGGCGATGCGCTGGAGTCGGTCGCCTTCGCGATTCTGGGATATCAGATGTTGATTGGCGGCGCCGGCAACCTTCCCAGCGTGACCGGCGCCCGCGCCCCGGCGATTCTCGGCAAGCTGACTCTCCCACCGCGACCGGCGCGCGGTTAACCTGACGTGTGGAAATAAGGGCTGAACCACGGGAGAAAATGACTTGCCCTATAAGCACTGGCTTCCTCTATTTCCGGGTCAGCCAGTGCCGCGCGAGCGGCCTGTTCCTTAGCCAAAATAGTTCAATTCACGATTTTCAAGGTTGCCTGCCAATCGTTATACGGGGATCAAGCACCAAAACTCGTTGGTGCTTGATTTCGTCGATAACGTCGCGCAATACGGCTACACGTCGGAGCAGCAGAACGTGACTTTGGTTGCGGTCTACTTCTATGCGGCCCGGGTGTTCGCACACTCCTTTTTCAAATTGCTCGAACCAGTCTGACCCTTGGCCGGTAGTTCGTGCTAAGAGATACGCGGTTTGACCCGTCCACGCTCTGAGTCCTTCTTCCGTAACGGGCGAAGTGTTAAATAGCGAATCGGCTTCGCGAATTCGCGCCTCCAGCACTTGGATAGCACGCTCTGATTTTTCGGACAGTTCAGGGTGTAATAGCTTCGCGAGTTGTCGAATAGAATTCTCGATTGCTGTCTGCTTGGAATCTTGGTCTCGACCGATTACTTGAAAAAACTTTAAGGTAAACTGCCCAGCGATGATAAGAGCATAAGTCGCCAGTCCTATACCGATACAAATCAATGTAAGTTGAAGAGATCTCACATCAAATTTCCACTGCAACAAATAGACGGACAATGTGGTAACGACACTCGGCACAATGGCGCTTAGCTTGACAGCGCTCGTCTCCTGATACGCACAAGAAGCCACCTGTTTCCAGAACATGTGCGGAGCATAACAAGCTCCTCGACGTCCCTCAAAGGCGTAACATGGGGACCATTGACTCTACTGCGAGGGCGTTGGCGTCTAGCTGACTTTATTCCAGTCTACAACGTCCTCATGGAACAACTCGTTTTTAGCACTCGTAAATGGCACTTCCGATAGGGTCGCGTAAATTATCTCCGGTCGCCTTGGAATCGATCGGTGCTCAAGGGAGGTTAGGTTTCAGGCCAGGCCGATCTTCAGCGCCGACTCGTGGGCGGCGGCCTTGAAGATGCCACGCGTGATCAGCGCCTGCGATTGCTCCGCGCGCGTCCCATAGATTTGCATCCGCGCGTGATTCACCGCCGGATCATCGGGCGCGGCGGCATAGGCCCAATCGATCAGATGCGACGCCATCGCGAGGTCACCGGCATTGAAGCGGTTCATCGCGCGCGCGACCAGTTGGCTGGCGCCGCCCGCGATCTCCGTTATCTCGCGCCCCTGATCGATCATCGTGGCGGGCTTCAGATGCGAGGGCGCACCGTCGTACCATCCGCCTTCCAGTCGATAAATGTTCCGCACGATATACTCGGGCTCATCGTAAATCGCCTGCAGGTAGGGCTTGTTTGAGGTGTCCGGCGGCTTGACCTCGTGCAGCGCAAGGTCGAGCGGCGCGCCTTGGTTGAGCAGCTTGAGGGTCTGGTCGTAGATGTTCTGTAGAAACTCGGCAGTCTCGTTCAGCACCTGGCGGATTCGCACGGCGCCGAAGATCGGCAGGCCGTGGCCGGGAATCAGCACCTCGGCGCCGCATTTGGCCATCGTGCGCAAGGCCTCGGCCCATTCGCGAGCATAGCGCTGTGCCTTGGCCGGATTGCCCGCGTTGGGCGCGGCCCAGATGATGAAATCGCCGGTAAACAGCACCTTGGCCTGCGCCAAATATACCCAGCAATGATCGTCGGTTTCGCCGCGCGCGTGATGGCATTCGAGGCGATGGCTGCCGGCCGCGACATTGAATTGATGATCGAAATAGGTGTCGGGATAGACGTACTCGGCCGGCCATTCGACCGTACGGTTCGCGAACTGGCGCTGGTTGATCATCGTGTTGTAACCGGCGGTGCGCTGGTAGCGATCGAAGCGTTCGGCGATCGCCCGATGACCCACCACTCGGGGCCGGGCGGCGCGATTGTGTCCCGCCTCCGCCGCGATCGCGCTCATCCCCGCGATGTGATCGACATGCCCATGCGTATAGATTGCGGTATTGACGCGCGCGGGCGAGTAGCGCCGCAGCATCGCGACCACATCCGCACCCTTGACCGGCATGCCGGTATCGACCATCACCAGTCCTTCCGTGGTTTTGATCGCGCTGAAGTTGGCGAACCAATTGAAGAACGCCACGCCATCGGCAACCTCTTCCATCTCGCCGGCCGGAAAAAAAGGATGATGCTCGCGAATCGAGGTCTGCCCCGCGAACAATGACTCCGAAAGTTCTCTGAGCGTGCCCATCAATGAAGCATTATCGCTGTGATGGCGACGGCGGCAAGCTGCTAAGCCAATCTCGCCGCCTCAAGGAGGTCCGAATCGTGGGCATCGCCGGTGGTTGCGGAGTCGGCCTTAGAAAAGATATGATTTTTCTGGTTTTTTAATCGCTCATCGGAAGGCAAATTTGTTCACTGGAATAATTGAGGATCTCGGTCAGGTCGAATCGATCGGCGGCTCGCCGGATAGCGCTGTGATCACGATTCGCACCGGCTTGCCGGTCAGCCGAATCGCGATTGGCGAGTCGATCGCCGTTAACGGCGCCTGCCTGACGGTCACCGTCAAAAATGGCGGCACGATTTCAATGGATGTGTCAGCCGAAACGATGCGCCGCACAAACCTCGGCGAGCTTAAGCCGAGCGACCCGGTGAACCTCGAACGCTGCCTGACGTTGGAGAAGCTGGTTGGCGGTCATCTGGTTACCGGTCATGTCGATAACGTGGGACGGGTGCTTTCGATCGTGCCGGAGGGCGACTCGCGCCTGTTCTCCTTCGAGACCGCGCCCGCGCAGATGCGTTATCTGGTCGAGAAGGGATCGGTAACGGTGGACGGAATTAGCCTGACCGTGTTTGGAATCGAGGGCATCCGCTTCCGCTGCGCGCTGATACCCCACACGCTCAAGCATACGACCTTGGGCTACAAACAGCCGGGCGCCGCCGTCAATCTCGAAAGCGATCTGCTGGCTAAATACGTCGAACGGATGTTGAGTGAGAGCCAGGCGCTGCCGAATTCCCACGCGATCGCCGGGGATCAGCGATGAGCCTGATGCAGATACCGCGCAGGATCGAGTATGCGCTCCGCGCCATGATTCATCTCGCGGATCGGCCGGGCGGGGTCGCCCGCGGGCTCGAAATCGCCGAGAGCGAACAGATTCCCAAGTACTTTCTGGAGAAGGTGATTCGCGATCTGATGCGCGGGGGACTAGTGCGATCGCATCGCGGACCCGGCGGCGGCTACGAACTGGCGCGTGCCGCCGAGCAGATGACGTTCAAGGATATTATCGAGGCGGTCGAAGGTCCGATCACGCTTAATATCTGCGTCGACGGTTCCAATGTCTGCGCCTTGCAGCCGGCCTGCCGGATGTACCGCGTGTGGGAAGAGGGCCAGCGCGTGCTGCTCAAGGTCTTCTCGCAGACCACGCTCCAGGAAATTGTCGATTCGCGGCGGCCCATGTTTCCCGAACTTCGAGGGCATTCTGCGGCGGCCACCATGCCGCCGAAGCCATAGCGGTGGAATTCTTCGTTCCAGCCATCAACTCACTGCCATTTCGATTTTCATCCGCGTCACGCTGGTTCGGGTCTGGCGTGATCGCGATCGCAAACTGAGCGATGGCCGAAGCCCGCGCCGAGAGCGCCCCTCGCACGCTCTTCACCGAAAAGACTTTCTATCTCGAAGAGTTTTACGGCAAAAGCCTGCTCTTCACGCTGATTCCGCCGGCCGGAATGCGGGCTCGCGATATCGACCCGCTGGTCCGCACCTTGCGCGAATTGCGCCGCAATCAGACCCGCTGCATCGTAATTGTTTCGCATGAGGCGCTGCCGAAGATGGTCGCGCGGATGGGCCGCATGGCTCCCGCCGGCGCCGCTCCGGTTTTCGATCCGGCACGCGGACTGCGCTCGCGTCCGTACCCGCCCGACGCCGCCGTGGCTGCAATCTGGGAAGCCTTGCGCGCCGGCCGGGTCGTGGTGGCCGGAGCCGCGACCAGCGATCCCGCCGACTTGACGATATTCGCGCAGGAACTGGCCAGCCGCCTGCGGGTTTTCAAACTGATTTTGCTTGATCGCCAGGGCGGACTGGTATCGGAAAAAGGCGAACGCCTGTCGTTTCTCGAGCTGGGCCGGATCAACCGGATGCTGCGCCATGAGCAATTGCCCATCCGCCGGTGCCTGCTGCGAGCGGCGGCGCGCGCGATGCGCGACGGCGTCGGATCGGTCAATCTCGCCTCGCCACATGGCGTTTACGAAGAGCTGTTCAGCTTTCTGGGCAGCGGCACGCTGTTAACCGAGCGCCATTATGGATCAGTACGCCCAATTTCGATCGATGACTTCGAGGAAGTCGAGGCTTTGATCATACGCGGTCAAAACGAAGGGGCTTTGTTACCTCGATCGCCCGAGAATCTGGCGGCCATCCTGCCCTCATGCTTCGGTTACCGGATCGGCGATGAACATCTGGCGGGAGTATGCTCGCTGCTGACGGAACCGTACCGGCGCGAGCGGGCGGGAGAAATCACTGCGCTTTACACTCTGACGCGCTTCGCGGGCGAGGGCGTCGCGGCCGAACTGGTGGGCGAAATTTTGACCGAAGCCCGGGCCCGGCGGCTGCGCTATGCTTTCGCCTGCACCAGCGAGGAGCGCGCCGCGCGATTTTTCGCACGCCTGAAGTTCCGGCGCGTCGCTGCGGACGACGTGCCGTCGGCAAAATGGCGCGGCTATGACTTGTCTCGGCGCGCCCGCCTTGCCATCTTTCGTATCGACTTGACCTAATGCTCGCTTATTGATGATCCCCGACACTACACCTGCCCGGAGCTTACGCTGCTCCACCGTCGAACTGCTCGCGCTCGGATCGCTGCTGCTGGTATTGGTCATCCTCATCCTTCATCGATTAGGCTCCGGACCGTGCGATGTCAGCGGCGGCAACGCCGTGACGCGGTTCGTCCGCAGCGGTTTCTGCGGCGCCGATATATGCGGGACCAACGAGGCGATCGAGGGCGTGTTCGTGCAGGATATGGTCGAACGCGGTCACTTTCTGTTTCCGGTCGGCCACGGCGGCGAGCCGATGTACAAGCCGCCGCTGTTTCACTGGACCGCGTTCGCGATCGACCGGCTCTTCGGCCTGCGCAAAGTGACCGCCTTCAACCTGCGCCTCCCGTCAACCATCTATGCCGTCGCCGGCGGCATTTTGGTGATGGCTTTCGCGCTATTGCGTTTCGGACCCGGCGTCGCCTTGCTCTCGGGCCTAATCCTGGCGGGATCATTTCAATATGCCGAGTTGGCGCGAATCGGCCGCGTCGACATGACGCTCACTTTCTTCGAGGCGCTCGCGCTGTTCGCATTCCTGGGATGGTTGCCGGCCCGCGGCCACACGCCGAGTTCCCGCATCGCCGGGATGCGATACCTGTTCGCGATCGCGCTTGGATGCGCGGTGTTGGCCAAAGGTCCGGTGGGGATGCTCCTGCCCTGTATCGCGATCGCAATCGTCCTGATACTGGAGCGTCGTCTCACCGAAGAATGGCATCACTTCATTCCCGGACCGGCGTTGGTCGCGATCGCGATCGCTTCGAGCTGGTATCTCGCCTGCTTCGTCGGCGGCCGTTACGGCTATCTTGATCGTCAAATCGGCAGCGAGAACTTCGGGCGCTTCTTCGGAGTGCTGGGCTCGATGCCGCCGTGGTACTACCTCAAACCGCTGTTGCTTAACTCCGGGCCGCTGAGCCTGATCGCTCCGGTTGCGATAGTTTCCGCATTGCGCCTGCGGCGGCCGCCGGAAGCCGATCCCGAGTTGGACGAGGCGGAGCGGCGCCGGGACGCACTGCGGGTGATGGCGGTCTTCTGGCTGGTCACCGTAGTGTTCTTCTCGCTCGCGGCCTACAAGCGCCGCGCCTATTTGCTGCCATTGTGGCCGGTGTCGGCGGTGATAATGGGCTGGTGGTTGGAGTCTCTGGGCCGGAGTCTGGGAGCCCGGTTCACTCGCGCCGCCTTCGCGATGACCTGCGCCTGCCTGGTGATTTTTAATTTCGTTTATCTTCCGCTTCACGCGCTCCATGCCTGCGGCGACGAGACCTGCCGGCCGGCCGCACTGGCAATCGATCATGCCGTGGGACCGCATGAGCCGCTTTTTATTTATGGTTTTCGCGGTCCCCTGGCTCCGCTGGTCTTTTATCTGGATCGTGACGTAAGGCCGATCAACGGCCGGCTGGGCGACGCGCCGCCGGGTTATGTAATCGTGCCAGCCAGCGCATGGGCGCAGTACCGCCATCGAGCGCCGGGACTGACCCCGGTTTTGATCGCACCATACGGACGTCTCGGCCTAATCCTATTGAGCCACGGGCGGTTCTACGCCATGTCGCAAAAGTAAACTTCTGCTGGGATGAACCGATCGCCGCAAGCGTTCGTCACGTCCATAACCGATTTTCAGCTTTACAGCTTCCTAGGACCGGACTATCCTTTGTTTGTCAGCTCGATGCCGCAGGACTTTCAACCCGCCCTTTGGATTTCGCAGGTTATTGCCTCGGAGAGCTTGAGACACAATTCACGAGGAGGGCTTTATGCCCAGTAAGCTTTACGTTGGTAACCTCTCTTTTTCGGTTACCGGGGATGACCTCAACGAGTACTTCTCGCAGGTCGGAACAGTTGAGAAGGCCGTGGTAGTCACCGACAAGTTCTCGGGGCAATCCCGCGGTTTCGGCTTCGTCGAAATGGCCGACGCGGAATCGGCGGAAAAGGCGGTTCAGACGTTGAACGCGACCGATTTCAAAGGTCGCACGATTAAAATTGATCATGCACGTGAAAACACCGCACCACGCCGGGGCGGCTTCGGTGGCGGCGGCGGAGCCGGCGGTGGTGGTGGAGGCGGTGGTGGGGGCGGCGGCGGACGCCGTGGCAATGGCGGCGGTTTCGGCGGTGGTGGCGGCGGCGGGAGCCGTGGGGGCGGCGGTGGTGGTGGTCGTCGCGATCGCTGGTAGCAGCCCGCTTAAGCAAAACTAATGAGAGGGGCGCGGTCGAGGATTACTCGCTCGCGCCCTTTTTTTTGCGGGTACCGATCTCTGAAGCCCTCAGATTTGGCAATTGGGGTCGAAAAAAATCCTTTTGACAACCTGAATTGTGCCGAGCTTTCCCGGCGCTCAATTCATTGAAAGAGCTATCACGGCGCATTTCCAAAGCGCCGACTATCGGGACTGAGTTAAGGTCGATGACAGCGCCGTCAGATCTTGATCGTCGTAATACTCGATTTCGATACGGCCCGGCGCCTTGCCGCGCTTTCGTAGTATCCGCACCTTGCGTTTGAGCGCGCGCTGCATCGATTCCGCCAGCGCCATCAGGTTAGCGTCGTGTTCAATCGGCCCACCACGCGTCACCGCGCCGCGCCGGGTTTTATGCGCGCTCGCCAGCTGCTCCGCGCCGCGCGCCGTCAGTCCCTGGTCCGCGATTCGATTTGCCGCGGCAATCTGCGCTTCCGGCGTTTCGAGCGTAAGCAACGGCCTGACCTGGCCCGGACTCAGCCTGCCCGCCTCGACCATCGCGAGCACCGCATCCGGTAAATCGATAATTCGCATGGAATTGGTCACGTAGGGCCGACTTTTACCCACGCGGGCGGCGATATCGTCGTGGCTGAGATTGAATTCGCGACTCAGCCGCCGCAGCGCCCGTCCCTCGTCGATCGGATTGAGTTCTTCACGCGCCAGATTTTCGACCAGCGACATCTCGAGCGCCGCGCGATCATCGAGCATCCGCACCACGACGGGAACGGTCGCGAGGCCAGCCTCGCGCGCTGCGCGCAAACGCCGCTCGCCGGCGATCAGTTCGTAATGCGCAACTCCATCGGCGGCCGGACCTCGGAGCCGCACCACCAATGGTTCGATAATGCCTTGCGCCTCGATCGCGCGCTTAAGCTCCTGGAGTCTGATTGGATCGAAATGCTTGCGCGGTTGAAAGGCGCCGGGCTCGATTCGCTCGACCGCGACCATCATAAGCGAACGATCCGGCGTGGCCTGCGGTTCCGCGACCGCCGCGAGACGCCCCGGTTCAGGACTGGTGCTTTCCAGCAACGCGTCGAGTCCTCGTCCCAAACTCTTCCTCATTTTTTTACCTTATGCGATGGAGCGTTACCGGTTGGCGGATGCCCCTGACCGCAATCCTGCTACGAAACCGCCACCATTGGTTCTCTACGCCCAGCCACTTCAGCCGCCAGACGGCGATAAGCCAGCGCGCCGGCCGAGCGTGGGTCATACTCGAAAATCGAAAGCCCATGGCTGGGACTTTCGGACAGGCGGACACTGCGTGGAATTACTGCGGAAAAGACCCGATCCGGAAAGTGTACGCGGACCTCGCGTTCGATATCGCGGCTGAGGCGGTTGCGCGAATCGAACATCGTAAGCACGATACCTTCGACTTCCAATCGCGAATTGAGCGCAGCTTTCACCCGCCGGATAGTGCCGAGCAGC